>JANLQV010000418.1:0-3955 GCA_031368025.1 Sphingomonadales bacterium
CTGTGGAAGCGGAGCTGGCTCTACGGAGGACACGAAGACCAATTGCCTGAGCCGGGAAGTTGGTTCCTGACGAGAAATACAGGATCACCGATCCTGATCGTCCGCGACCTGGGCGGAACCGTTCGCGCCTTTTATAATACGTGCCGTCACCGAGGCGGACCTCTTGTGAAGGAAGATGCCGGGCAGTCGCGCGGCTTTGTCTGTGGCTATCACGGCTGGAGCTATACGCTTGAAGGCGAATTGACCGCCATTCGAGACAAGCGCGATTTTGTCGACTTTGATTTTTCTTGCAGATCCCTCATTTCGGTCCGTTGCGAGATGCTGGGCGGCTGGATTTTCATCAATGAAGACGAAGATGCAAAGCCGTTGATCGAGTCACTCGGGCCGGTCGCTCGCGAGATCGCCCAGTTCCAGCCTGAAAATTTGATGCTGGTTCACTCGCGTGGCTATGATGTGGCCTGTAACGTCAAAGTCCTGCTTGATGCGTTTCTGGAAGTATATCACCTCAAATCAATCCATCAAAGCACAGTGGACCGGTTTCTGGATCATCGCGGAACCACGATCACGCTATGGCCGGGAGGCCATTCGAGGATGACAACCCCAAATCGCCGGCCGGACTGGATCGATCCCGGGACTAGGGGCATGCCCGAGATAGCGACCGTCACGGAAATCCCGCGCGACAATAATGTGAGTTACAACATCTATCCAAACATCGTAATGCCGCCGTCTTCATCTGGCTTGCCAATGCTCGTTTTCTGGCCGCGAACGGCCAAGACAATGCGAATCGAGTGCCACTGGTTTGGACCGAGGATCGCAAAGGACGATTTGTCGCCGCTATGGCAATCGCGCATAGATAACTTTGAACGCATATTGTTTGAAGACACGCAGTTTGCCCCTCAGATTCAGGAGTCGGTTGAATCACCTGGGTTCACGGGGATCCCGCTCAACTATCAGGAACGCCGCATATACCACTGGCACGAAGAACTGGATCGGCGGATTGGACCAAATCGAATTCCGTCGCATTTGCGGGTTGAGCCACTTTTGCAAAACTGGGTTGAGGCCGCATGAACGTGCAACTGGATATTGACGTCGACGGCCAAGAGCGGCCGCGCTTTGGTTTTACAAATGAGGAACTCGCCAAGCATCCCACAGTGTACCGTGATGACCTTCTGAAAGATCAGACGATCATCATATCTGGCGGCGGGACGGGAATGGGCAAAGCGATGGCATTTCTTGCCACGCGCCTTGGCGCCAATGTCGTCCTTTGCGGGCGAACCGCTTCGAAACTCGAGGCGGCACAATCTGCAATCGAGCAACTTGTGGGAAGGCGTCCAATGGTCGTCCCCATGTCAATCCGGGAGCCGGATCAGGTCGAAGCGATGCTCGATGCGGTGCTTGAGCGCCATGGCAGGATTGATACGCTGATCAATAATGCTGGCGGACAATTCCCGCAGGATGCGATCGATTTCAGCCGCAAGGGCTGGCTTGCCGTAATGGATCTCAATCTCAACGGCACGTGGTGGATGATGCAGGAGATGGCAAAGCGCTGGGTTTCTGCTGGCAAGCCCGGCAATATTGTAAACATCATTGCGACGACCGAGCGCGGCATGCCGCAAAGTGCACATTGCTGCGCTGCACGTTCTGGCGTGTTGTACCTTTCGAAGACGCTGGCCACGGAATGGTCACCCCACAAAATCCGGGTCAATTGCGTCGCGCCGGGCATTGTCGAGACAGAAGGCTTTGGCGTGTATCCCGATGAAGCACTGGAACGCTTCCATCTTGCAAATCCGATGAAGCAGCGCGGCGATGCCTGGGACATCGCAGAATCGGTGGTGTATCTCGCGGCTCCTAGCGGCAAGTTCATCACTGGCGAAGTGATCAATGTTGACGGTGGACAGAATCAATGGGGGGTCAACTGGCCCGCGGGGATTCCGGATTATTTCAATATTCCCGGTGCTGCCTGATTTTCACTTTCCGTCGGGTGTGAATACCATCAACAGGTTTCCGGGGCTGTGATAATACAGGCCATATCCGGAATTGACGACAACATGGCCATTTGAGATCACGGCTCCAGGCCCACTCATGCTGCCGCCATGCGCCATTGCTCCGGAGATGGTTTTGACTTGCTTCGTTGTATCGACAGACCAAAGCACCCTGCCGCTACGGCCCTCATAGGCGCGGAAGCGCCCGTCAAGATGGCCCGCAAAGACAAGCCCGGGAATTGCACTGACGGCCGATGAAATGCCGGGGTCACAATTGGGGCGATTGCCGCAGACATTGTCAGCAAGTGCTTTCCAGAAGACCCTACCCGTCGCGGCATCAATGGCATGTATGCCCGCCCCAAGACGCTTCGCGTCATAGTTCCGACCGTCGCGCGTATCGGCCATATCGTTGATCGGCACATAGATCAGTCGGCCCTGGACAGCCATTCCGAAATGGACCCCGCCTTGCGTTCCGCCATGGCCTAGATTGGTTTTCCACACAGTCTTTCCGCTGGCGGGATCAAGGCCATACACATCGCCGGACTTCTGGCCTGCCACAATCATCGACTTGCCACCCCCAATGGGAACGACAAGAACCGAGGAAGCCACGTCCAGATCGGGCCCTTTCTCCTTGGGGCAATTCTCGTTACCCATCATGCAGCCGACATTTCAGGCGTCACCAGCCGTGAGCTGTGTCGTCCAGAGCCGCTTTCCGGTCTTGGCATCGACCGCGAAGACAGCATCGCTGTTGCCATCGGCGGGCGTCGAATAATTTTCGCCAGAACCGAAATAGACTCTGTCCGTTGCAGCATCATAGGTTGGGCTGCTCCAGATTGGTGCTCCTGAAGGCCCGAAAACAGGGGTTCCGCTATTGGTCTTGCCGCGCGCGGTCGGCGTGTCGACGACGCTAAAGTGTTTCCACCGCTGCTTCCCCGTGGCGGGATTCAATGCAACAACCGACCCGCGGAAGGTGCAACACGCATATTTGGGATCGGCCGCTGCCGTGACCTCCAGCGACGAAACTGGCACAAACACTTGGCCACCGCCGAGCGTTGGCGATCCGGTTATGGTGGCATTGCCGTGATCATCAACCTTGGTTTGCCAAATCAATTTTCCCGTCATCGCGTCAATGGCGTAGGCGCGCGCAAGAACGTCACCGAAGTACAACCGGTTGTTCGCCGCATCCGCAACAATGGCGCTTCGTACTTCGGCTGATGCACGGAAGCGCCACTTGGTGCAGCCGCTGTCCAGATCGAGTGCGTAGACGGTCCCGTCGTGGCTGCCGACAAACACGGCGCCCCAGCCAATCGCTGGCTGTGACCGGGCGCGGATCGCTGCCGGATAGGCCATCGCCCATTTCAGCTTGAGTGTCGGGACTTGTTCCTTGTTCAGCCCTGCAACGCTGGCGGGGGTGAAGCGGCGATTGTCGTGACCCCAGCCGATTTGCGCGGGCGGAGAGGCTGCATCAAACCCGGCATGCTGTGCGTCGCACATGGGCGGCTGCTTGGGCGGTTTATAGTCTGCAAGTGGCGTACGAACGAGATACTCGGCAATCTGGCGCCGCTCATCGCCCGAAAGCTTAGCCGCCTGCTGCGTCATGATTCCGCCGTTCATCGCGGCAAGGATGGCGTCCGGTGCCATCATTTCGAGCCAGACCTGCTGCGGTGCTTTTGGCACGCCGCCATTGTGGCAACCTGCGCAATTCTCCAGGAAAAGGCCCTTGCCGGGATGCTTCTCGACATCGATCGTCGGGCCATTGCGCGACTGGAGCTCGTCGGTTGAGGTGATCCGCTCACCACCGACCTTGTCGGTCGGGTTATTGCTGCCGCACCCCGCAAGCGCGAGCGACGCAGCGAACAAAATGGCCTGCCAACTGCGTCGCATCACTGTGCCTCTGGACTCTAGAACTTCACGCCGCCTTCGACGCCATAATAGCGGGGCGGGCCATACAAGGTGAAGGTCCAAAGCCCACC
>JANLQV010000419.1:0-2081 GCA_031368025.1 Sphingomonadales bacterium
GGTTGGGGGCGATTGTCATTCCGCCGACAGCTTGCACCACGGTCATCGCCGTATGGCCAGCGAGCAAATCGACCATCAAACTTTGATGATGGGGATCAAGGTGCTGGACGAGGATGAATGCCATGCCGGAGTCTGCGGGCAAAATACTGATCAATTTCGTGCAGGCATTAAGTCCGCCGGCAGATGCGCCGATACCGACAACAGGAAATCTGTCCCGTCCCCGGGGTTGAATATATAGGGGTTTCAATGGATTCGGCTGTTTGCTCGGCATTTGGCCCCACTCTCCAAATAGTATTCCGGTTGGAACCATAACGCCACGCCATCAGATTTGTTCCATCGGCCTCGCGCTTACAGGATGAATAGCGGCGCTTTGTGTCGCCTTGTCAATCACGCGAGTGGGCGGAACCATTTGAGAATTGAGTAGTTTCCGAGTCTCACCGTCGCGACGCTTGATCAGTAAAGATCAGCTTCGTCCGCAATTGGAGTGTGACTTATGCAAAAGACCCACAACACCCTTTCAGAACAAATCCGGATCCAGTCCGTTGAGCTGCTCAACAAGCATCTGGCTGCAGCCATCGATCTCCATGCGCAGATGAAGCAGGCGCATTGGAACGTGCGTGGGCCAGGCTTCATTGCGATCCACGAGCTGTTCGATCGGGTATCGACCGAAGTTGAGAATTACTCCGACTTGATCGCAGAGCGCGCCGGTGGGCTGGGCGGCACTGCCGATGGCACAATCCAGGTCGCAGTCGAACATTCCTTCCTCATCCCATATCCGCTGGGGATCGCTGACGAGATGCAACATCTGTTTGCCGTCTCCGGCGCACTTGCAGGGTTCGGGGAATCGGTGCGCGAGGCGATTGACCATGCGAGCGATTATGGCGATGCCACCACCGCTGATCTGTTCACCGAAATCTCACGCGGGGTTGATCAGCAGCTGTGGTTCGTCGAATCTCATCTTGCGCCGAAAATCGCGAAGCCATTGTCTCTCAAGCACGACCCCGCGATTGCAGTCACTTCGATCAAACGGGTGAAGTGAGCACAGCATATGCCCCGGATTCTTATTGTCGAAGATGAACCGATCATCGGGATGCTGCTTTCGGAAGTGCTGGCAGGAATGGGGCATGAAGTGTGTGCGGTCACCACGTCCGAAAGCGAAGCAATCGCGGCAGCCGCGCAGCATCTGCCCGATTTGATGGTCGTGGATGCAGGATTGGCGGAGGGAAGCGGTCTCGCAGCGGTCGATGCCATCCTCGCCACGCGCTTCGTGCCGCACCTGTTCACTACCGGCAATGCGCTCAAGGTCAGACGGCTCAAGCCCAGCGCTGTCGTGCTTGAAAAGCCGTTCCACGAAAACGAACTCGCCGAAGCCATTGCGCTGGTGCTTTCCCAAACTCAGGAGTTGGCGGCATGAGAGATTTTCAGATATTGGGCATATCAGGCAGCTTGCGCAAAGCATCCTACAATAGCGCCGCCCTGCGCGCTGCTCAGGAGCTCGCGCCTGATGGCGTGGTGATCACACGCGCCGACATATCCGCTATCCCGGTGTACAATGATGATGTGCGCGAGCAGGGCCTGCCAGCCAGCGTGGTGAGCCTCGTCCAGCAGATCGCGAGCGCCGACGCCGTTCTGATCGCGACTCCCGAGTATAATTATTCAATCCCCGGCGTGCTCAAGAACGCCATCGATTGGATCTCCAAAGCGCCCGATCAGCCGTTCCGCCGCAAGCCGGTCGCAATCATGGGCGCGAGTATGGGTGCCATTGGCACCGCTCGGGCGCAATATGACCTGCGCAAGGTTTTCGTCTTCCTCGACGCGCATGTCCTCAACCAGCCCGAAATCATGATCTCCGCTGCACACACCCGCTTCGACTCGGCCGGGCACCTGACTGATGAGATGACACGGACGCTGATGTGTGCTCAGATCGTGGCGCTAAAGGAATGGGGACTGCGGCTACGGAACTGATGAGTTGGATCAGCAGACTGAAGATCAGCCGGACACGTGCCATTCAAATCCTGGTCGGGGCCATCCTTGCGCTTGGCGCTGTTTCAATCGTTGTGCGGGCGACTGCGCCTAAACCG
>JANLQV010000433.1:0-6852 GCA_031368025.1 Sphingomonadales bacterium
CGGTTGTGCACGCAGCGGCCCCAAGCGTGACACATCCTATGTCGCCCGCGATGTGGACACACTTTACACGGCGGCCAAGGACAAGCTGGATCGTGGCCAGTTCAAACTGGCAGCTTTGCTGTTCGATGAAACCGAACGTCAGCACCCCTATTCGGTGTGGGCGCGCCGCGCGCAGCTTATGAGCGCTTTCAGCTATTACCTGGCGAAGGACTTCACCGAATCGACCAATTCGGCGCAGCGTTTCCTCTCCATCCATCCGGGCAACCGTGACGCGCCCTATGCCTATTATCTGATCGCGCTCAATTATTACGAGCAGATCACCGATGTGACTCGCGATCAGAGGATCACGCAACAGGCGCTCGACGCAATGGGCGAACTGATGCGGCGTTATCCCAACACCCGCTATGCCGCCGACGCACGTCTGAAGGTCGATCTGATTCGCGACCATCTGGCCGGCAAAGAAATGGAGATCGGGCGATTCTATGAGCGCCGCGCGTTGTGGCTGGCCGCCGTCATCCGCTTCCGCGTGGTTGTCGATAAATATGATTCGACCAGTCACACACCCGAAGCGCTGATGCGGCTGACCGAAGCCTATCTGGCGCTCGGCATCCCCGAAGAAGCCAAAAAGGCTGCGGCGGTTCTGGGTGCGAACTATCCGGGCAGCAAATGGTATGGCCGGGCCTATCAGTTGATGCAGAAGCATCCCGCCTGACGGTTGCGATTCCATGTTGACCCGCCTGTCGATCCGCGATGTTGTGCTGATCGAGGCGCTTGACCTTGATTTTGCGCGTGGGCTTGGTGTCCTGACCGGGGAAACGGGCGCGGGGAAATCGATCCTGCTCGATGCGCTGGGCTTGGCATTGGGTGACCGTGCCGATAGCGGGTTGGTGCGGCAGGGTGTGGCGCAGGCGAGCGTCACTGCCAGTTTCGAACCCTCACCCCAAGCGTCGGCCTTGCTCTCGATGAACGATCTCATCCTCGGCACAGGCGAGGAACTGATCGTCCGCCGTACCGTGAAAGCCGATGGCGGCAGCCGGGCGTTCGTCAATGACCAGCCGGTTTCCGCAGCACTGTTGCGCGAACTGGGGGGGATGCTGGTTGAAATTCACGGCCAGCATGATGATCGCGGGCTGATCAATCCACGCGGGCATCGGGCGTTGCTCGATGCTTTTGCCCGAGCCGATACAGCGCAAGTTGCCGCCGCGCATAATGCGATGCGCAAGGCCGAAGAGGCGCTCGAGGCGGCACGCACAGCCCTTGCCGATGCCGAGCGGGATCGTGAATGGCTCGAACATGCGGTGGCCGAACTCCACGCCTTTGCGCCCGAGCCGGGCGAAGAAGCCGATCTCGCCGAACGTCGGGCGACGATGCAGCGCGGCGAAAAGATTGCCGATGAACTGAACCAGATCAGCGACCTGATCGAAAGCAGCGATGGCGGACTTTCCAAACTCCGCCAAGCCGCACGCATCCTTGACCGGATTGCGGGCGATCATCCCATCCTTGCCGAAGCACTGGTCGCGGTCGACGGAGCCATCAACGAAGGTTCGGTGGCAGAGGATCGTCTGCGCGAGGCGGCGCGTGCTCTGGCCTATGATCCAGCCGCGCTGGAGGCGGACGAGGCGCGGCTGTTCGATTTGCGCGGGCTGGCGCGCAAGCACCGCGTTCAGCCCGATGACCTCGCTGCGCTCACCGAGGAGCTGGCAGGGCGTTTCGATGCGATCGAGGCCGGAAGTGAAGGGCTGGCCCGGCTCGATGCCGCTCGGTCTGTTGCACGTGAAGCCTATCGCAATGCCGCCACGGCGCTCAGCGAACAGCGCATTGCGGCGGCGGCCAAGCTCGATGCGGCCGTTGCCGCCGAACTCGCGCCGCTGAAACTCGATTCCGCTCGCTTCAAGACCGTCGTCGCCCTGCTGGCCGAGCCGCAATGGGGCCCGCACGGCATGGACCGGGTCGAATTCGAAATCTCGACCAACCCCGGCGCGCCCTTCGGCCCGCTGATCAAGATCGCCAGCGGCGGCGAACTTTCCCGCTTCATCCTCGCCCTCAAGGTGGCGCTCGCCGAACAGGGCGGGGCCGCGACGATGATTTTCGACGAGATTGACCGCGGCGTCGGCGGCGCGGTGGCCTCGGCCATCGGAGACCGCCTGTCGCGTTTGGCCGAAGGCGCCCAGGTCATCGTCGTCACCCACAGCCCGCAGGTCGCAGCGCGGGGCGATACGCATCTCCTGATCGCCAAATCCTCAGACGGTACCGTCACCCGCACCGGTGTCCGCGCGCTCGACGAGGGGCAGCGGCGAGAGGAAATCGCGCGGATGCTCTCGGGGGCTGAGGTGACGGATGAGGCGCGGGCGCAGGCTGGACGGTTGCTGGAGGTGGTATGACCGAAGCCGAAGCCGCCAATGAGTTGATGCGCCTGGCCAAACAGATCTCGCATCATTCGCTGCGTTACCACACCGAGGATGCGCCCGAGATTTCGGACGCCGATTACGACGCGCTGGTCCGTCGTAACACCGAACTCGAAGCCTCCTTCCCGCATCTCGTCCGCGAAGACTCCCCTTCGAAGCTTGTCGGGGCCTCACCTGCCTCGCATCTTTCCAAGGTCACCCACGCGCGGCCGATGCTCAGCCTCGACAATGCGTTCGACGTAGCGGAGGTCGCGGATTTTGTCGGGCGGGTTCGGCGGTTTCTCAATCTGGCCGAGGATGAGCCTGTCGCGCTGACTGCCGAGCCGAAGATCGACGGCTTGTCCTGTTCGCTGCGCTACGAAAAGGGGCGACTGGTGCTGGCCGCCACGCGCGGCGACGGGACGGTTGGGGAGGATGTCACCGCCAATGTGCGGACGATTGGGGATATTCCCCAAATGCTGAAAGGCGATGCGCCTGACATCTTCGAAATTCGTGGCGAAATCTATATGTCGAAGGCGGATTTTGCTGCGCTCAATGCTGCGCAGCAAAAAGTGGACGGAAAACTCTTTGCCAACCCGCGCAATGCGGCGGCGGGATCGCTCCGTCAGAAGGACGCGTCGATCACGGCCGCTCGTCCGCTGCGTTTTTTGGCGCATGGCTGGGGCGAAGCCTCGGCGCTTCCGGCAGACACGCAGGCGGGCATGATGGCGGACATCGCCGCTTGGGGCCTGCCCGTCGATTCGCGGTTCTTGGTGACCGATACTGTCGAAGCCACAATCGCCCATTACACCGTGATCGAAGCCGCGCGATCCGATCTGCCGTTCGACATCGACGGCGTGGTCTACAAGGTCAACCGGCTCGACTGGCAGGCGCGGCTGGGTTTTGTCGCAAAGGCTCCGCGCTGGGCGATTGCGCACAAATTCCCAGCGGAGCAGGCGCAGACCACGCTGGTTTCCATCGACATTCAGGTCGGGCGGACGGGCAAGCTGACGCCGGTCGGTCGGCTCCAGCCGGTGACGGTCGGCGGCGTGGTCGTCTCCAACGTCACGCTGCACAATCGGGACGAAATAGGGCGATTGGGCGTCCGTCCGGGAGATCGGGTGTTGGTGCAGCGCGCGGGCGATGTCATTCCGCAGATCGTCGATATTTTGCCCCGCGACGTGGCGCGGGCGGCGTTCGCCTTTCCCGAAACCTGTCCCGAATGCGGTTCCGAAGCCGTCGCTGCAGAAGGCGAAGTCGATGTCCGCTGCACTGGTGGGCTGATCTGTCCTGCCCAACGGATCGAGCGGCTCAAGCATTTCGTCTTGCGCCCTGCGCTCGATATCGAGGGGCTGGGCGAAAAGACCATTGAGGAGTTTTTCGGGCTGGGCTGGCTCCATAGCCCCGCCGACATCTTCCGCCTCCACGCCCATCGCGACGAAATCCTGATGCGTGAAGGCTGGAAAGAGAAATCGGTCGCCAACATGCTGGAGGCCATTGAGGGCAAGCGGACGCCTGATCCGGGGCGTTTCCTTTTCGGGCTCGGCATCCGCCATGTCGGCGCGGTCACGGCGCGCGATCTGGTCAAGGCATTCGGGACGGTCGAAGCCGTTGCAGAAACCGCGCGGCATGAGGACGCTTTGGCCGAACTGACCGCCATCGACGGCATCGGCCCGATCGTGGCGCAGGCGCTGGTCGCATTCTTCCACGAACCGCACAATCGCGAGGCGTGGGACGATCTCCTCTCGGAAGTCTCCCCTCCTGCCTTTGTCTCGAACATCCGCGCCTCGGCGGTGAACGGCAAGACCGTGGTCTTCACCGGCAGCCTCGAAACGATGAGCCGCGACGAGGCCAAGGCGCAGGCCGAAGCACTGGGTGCGAAAACTGCGGGTTCGGTCTCGGCCAAGACCGACTTGGTGGTCGCGGGACCAGGGGCTGGCTCAAAGCTCAAAAAAGCGGCAGAGCTGGGGATCGACGTGATAGACGAGGCCGGATGGGCGGCCATTGTAGCGGGGGCAGCATGATCAAAAAACAGGGTTTCCTTGAAAGACTCCAGCGCGATCTGGAATCACCGATTGAAGTGCGCGGCTTCGGCAGCGGCTGGTTTTCGGGCTTTTTCTCCCTGCTGTTCGCCATCATCGGCTGCGGCATGGTCGTGGCGCTGCGCTATCCCGAATATTTCGCGACGCCCGAACTGCAGGCGGTCAAGAACTGGAGTGGCTTTCGCGTCTTCGTCCACCTCGTGCTGCTGGCCTCCTACGGCCTTGCCCTGCTGAGCCTGTTGCTGCGCCCACGCAAGGCGATGGGCTTTAGCGCGCTTGGCATCGGCATTGTTGCGGCGCTCCTCGGCGGAGCCGGCGTCTCGCCGCGTGAAACGCATGACTGGGGCATCTTCTTCGGTGTCGATTTCTTCATGGTCAATCTGCTGGTGACAGGGCTTATGTTTGCGCCGATCGAACGGATCTTCCCGCACCGCAAGGCCCAGCGCCTGTTCCGCATCGAATGGCGCGAGGACCTGTTCTATTATCTCATCAGTTCGATGCTGGTGCAGATTTTCACCTTCCTCGCGCTCGCGCCCTCGACGATCATCAACGCGAATACGAGTAATTGGGAGGCGTTCCGCGCAGGCGTCTCCTCGCTGCCCTGGGCCGTGCAATTCCTGCTTGTCATCCTGCTCTCCGACCTGTTCCAATACTGGTACCACCGCATCTTCCACCGCGTCCCCTTCCTCTGGGGATTCCACGCGGTGCATCATTCGGCCAAGGCGATGGACTGGCTCGCGGGCGCGCGGATGCATTTTGTCGAGATCGTCCTGCTGCGCGGCGTCACTTCGTTGCCGATGTTCACGCTGGGCTTCAGCCCGTCGGTGATGCAGGCCTATGTCGCATTCGTGTACATCTATTCGTCGCTGCTCCACGCCAATCTGAAGGGCGATTTTGATCGGCTCGGCCATTGGGTCGCGACGCCGCGTTTCCACCACTGGCATCACGGGCTGGAAAAGGAGGCAGTGGATGTGAACTTCGCGATCCACCTGCCGCTGCTCGACAAGCTGTTCGGCACTTTCTACCTGCCGCCGGGCCAATGGCCCAAGGATTACGGCGTGCCGGAGGACGTGCCCAGCGGCTACCTCGCACAGCTGCGCTATCCGTTCGTGCGAAAACAATCGGGCTCAGCTCATTGAAGACAAGGGAAAAAAGATGTCTTGAAAGCCCCGGAGTGATGCGTTTGTGTGCCCCGATCGGCTGTGCGTCGGGTGGGCAGATCCCTGGAGAAGCGCCCATATCCACCGGCACCTGAACCAGCCTTATGGGTTAGCCTCTTCATAATGCTCCCAGTCATGAATGCCTTTCCGCTTCACGATGAGCCATTGCCCGTTTCGAAGCTCCATCTGATCGCAATAGCGTCCCGCCACGATCCAATTTGTCGCTTTGCCACCGGTGGGCACCGCAGCGACCACATCATGGCCTGCAGCAATACGATGATAGGCTACAAAATTGGCTTCCGTAGAGGCACTCAGTCCATCGTCCGCCAGGGTGATATGAACGTTGGAAATACTGTGATGCGTCGCCGGAATTTTCTCGAGCAAAGCTGCCGCAGCAATGACAAAAGCGTCGGGAGAACCGGAGAATGCGCCATGCTCATGATAGTGATCATCTGAAAAACAGCTGCGCACGAGCGGCCAATCCCGACGGTCAATGCCTTTGCAATAGAGATGCAGGCGATCACAGATTTGCTCGCGGGTCCATAACCTTTCCATTATCTCCACTGGCTGCCCTTCCTATTGATATTTGGGTTGCTGAAACTGGCATGCAGCGCTGTTCCATTGGACCATGCCAATAATGACAGCCGCGAGATCGCCACCAACTAACCTGCAGAAGGCCTATGCGCGCCGTCCGACCAATCCTGGCGGGCAGCCCATTGTTCCAGAGTCTCAAAACTAACCTCCGGCAAGCGCTCTTGCACAGCAACGGCGTTGACCTTGAACGGGTGCAGCGGGGAATCATTGTTGTAATGGTAAAAAGACGCAATCGAGGAGGCAAAGTCGGCGCGCCCTGCTTCCGGGATTGAATCCCCGAGAGCGTTGACCAGCAAGTCGCCAAACTCTTCCGGAGTGCAGGGGTCATATTTGATGGCTCTGCCAAAGACGCGAGAGAGGGTTGCGGTTACATCCGTCGGTTTCAACGTTTCTGGACCGCCGATATTCATCCATGCGCCTTCAAGATCGGGCCGATCAAGTGCTGCGACCATGCATTTCCCGACATCATCCAGGCTGATCCAGTTGGCCTCCAGTGCTGGTTTGTGGGCATACACATAACGGTCTTCATGCACGATAAACGGACGCGCCCAATTGGTCAGCAGATTGTCCATGAACAGGACTGAGCCGAATATTGTTGCCGGCACACCCGATCGAAAGATCGCGTTTACTGCCGCAGTATAGGCCGCATAAACATTTGGATCCCCTGGCTTA
>JANLQV010000464.1:0-4392 GCA_031368025.1 Sphingomonadales bacterium
TGACTGAGGTGCACCTCTCGCCCGAGGGTGATGCGCGGCTGGATGCGTTTGGTACAGACTGGGATGAAGTGGCGCGTGTGAAGTGCGAAGCCGAAAACGGCTCGCCCGCTCATGATTTCGTGACGCTCAAACGGAGGGGCTGATGCGGCGTTTTCTGAAATGGTTTTTGATCCTGCTTGCCGTGGCGCTGGCGGCGTTCTTCGTTTTCGCCCCCGGCTTGATCGAGCGGAGCATGAACAAGGTCGTGCCGGTTGCGGCGACCGCCAGCCCGCGCGCGCTGGCGCTTCACAAGACGCTGGCCATTGCCGACATGCATTCGGACACGTTGATGTGGCAGCGCAACCTGCTTGACCGCGCCAATCGGGGTCATGTCGATCTGCCCCGACTTGAGGACGGTCATGTCGCGCTGCAGGTTTTCTCTTCGGTTTCGAAGACGCCCAAAGGCCAGAATTACGACGCCAATGGCGCGGACAGCGACAATATCACGCTGCTGACCGTCGCCCAGTTGCAGCCGCCACGGACGTGGAACTCGATCCTCGAACGCTCGCTCTATCATGCGCAGAAGCTTCAGCGCGCAGCGGATAGTTCGGGCGGACGGTTGCGTTTTATCAAAACATCTCAGGATCTGTCGAAACTGCTCGCCGACCGCGCGGCAGGCAAGCAAGTGACGGGTGCGGTCTTCTCGGTCGAAGGGTTGCAGAATCTCGAAGGCAAGCTGTCCAATCTTGACCGGTTGCAAGCGGCGGGAATGCGGATGGCGGGGCTGACGCACTTTTTCGACAATGAAGTGGCGGGCTCAATGCATGGCCTGAAAAAGGGCGGGCTGACTGCGCTCGGACGGCAAGTCGTCCGCGAACTCGAAGCGCGCCACATCATTGTCGACGTCGCCCATGCCAGCCACAAGACCGTCGCCGAAGTTCTGGCGATGGCGACACGCCCGGTCGTCTCCTCGCATGGCGGGGTGCAGGCGACCTGCAAGGTCAACCGCAACCTGACTGATGAGGAGGTTCGCGGGATCGCGAAAACCGGCGGCGTGGTCGGCATCGGTTATTGGGACGCGGCGGTGTGCGGCACGGCGCCTGCCAAGGTTGCTGAAGCGATTGCCCATGTCCGCGATCTGGTGGGGATCGACTATGTCGGGCTGGGTTCGGACTTTGACGGAGCCACCACGACGGGCTTTGACAGCGCGAAACTGGCGCTCATCACCCAGGCGCTGATTGATCGCGGCTTCACCGATGTCGATATCGCCAAGGTGATGGGCGGCAATGTGCTGCGCGTTTTGGGACAGGTGTTGCCGCTGCGCTAGGCGCTTCCTATAGCAAGCTGTATGGAGCGGCTCGATGGCGGCTCGGCGGTTCCACGCTTGCGCGGCGGGATTGTCGCGCTCGGAAATTTTGACGGGTTTCACAAGGGCCACCAGGCAGTCGTCGGACGTGCGGTTGCCCGTGCGCGCGCCGAAGGGCGCCCCGCGCTGGTCGCAACCTTTGATCCGCATCCGGTGCGTTTCTTCCGCCCTGATGTGCCGCCTTTCCGCCTGACTAGCCTCAACCAGCGCGAGCGGCTTTTTGCCGAAGCCGGGGCGGATGCGATGATCGTCTTTCCGTTCAATGCTGCGCTCGCCGGGCTGACAGCTGAAGAATTCGTTGCCCAAAGACTGGCCGGGGTTGCGGGCGTGGTGACGGGGGAGGATTTCACCTTCGGCAAAGGCCGCAGCGGCAATGTCGACGTGCTGGCCGAACTTGGCGCGAAATATGGCTTCACGGCAGAAGCGGTCGCCCCGGTGGCCGATGACTCTGAAGCGGTCTCTTCCAGCCGCATCCGCGATGCCTTGCTGGCAGGCGATTGCGCAACCGCGACCCACCTCCTGACCCGGCTCTTTGCGGTTGAAGGCGTCGTTCAGCATGGTGACAAGAACGGTAGAAAACTGGGCTTTCCTACCGCCAATATCGATATGGGCAGCTATCTGCGCCCGCGTTATGGCATCTATGCCGTGCGCGGCCGCCTGCCCGATGGCCGGATGCTTGACGGAGTCGCGAATCTGGGCATCCGGCCGACCTTCGATCCGCCCAAGGAATTGCTGGAGCCCCATTTCTTCGATTTCTCCGGCGATCTTTACGGGCAGATCATTGAAGTCGAATTCCACGCCTTTATCCGGCCCGAGGCGAAGTTTGACAGTCTCGATGCGCTGGTGATGCAAATGGAACGCGATTGCGAGTTGGCGCGGGCACTACTCACGACAAAGGGGAAATAGCAGTTGAGAATCGGAAATCTGGCCAAATGGGCCATCGCGATTGCGCTGGTTGTGCTGTCGTTTCTCAACGCCTCATGGCTGGCGCCCGATCCTGCGGGCGGGCTTTCGCTGATCGCCGCGCATAGCGAGGACAAGGCAGGCTGCGCCACGCTCGAAGGCACGCGCCGCGCGCTGATTGATGCGGGCGGAGGTGTCGTCATCGATACCGATAGCGCCAAGGGCTGCATGACCGCAGAGACGGCGCTGCAGCAATTCCCCCGCTATCGTTTTATCCTGAAAGTCAGCGATGCGGAAAAGGCACTGGCGATCTTCAAGCAACTCGATCGCCCGGTGGATGAACGTTACGGTTTTTTGGGCGATGCGGCTGCGATTGCCGCGATCCGGGCCCAAAACCCCAAGGTCTGGGCGTGGACGATTGCCGAAGCCCGGGGTTGTTTCACCGATTATGTGAAGCTCGGCTGGTTCGGGGTGACGCCAGCAAGCTGCAAGGGCACAACGATCCTGGTCCCGCTTGACCAGAAATGGAAAGTCGCGGGCTGGCCCCGGCGGTTTCAGGCGCGGATGGCGGCAGCGGGCACCCACGTGATCCTGACTGCGCCGGGAGCGCCAGCCGATGCCATTCCCGGCCTGACCCAACTTGAGCAAATTCCCGAAGTGCCGCGCGATTATACGGGCATGCTTTGGCTGGAGGATGCGGCGCTGATCGGCCCTTCGATCCGGCGCTAACTTGCGGGGACGCGCGGGCTCGCCTAAGGCCCGCGGCGACATGACTGACGCGCCCGATTACAGAGACACGGTCTTCTTGCCGAAGACCGATTTCCCGATGAAAGCCGGCCTCCCCCAAAAGGAGCCCGGCATATTGGCGCGCTGGCAGGAGATCGGGCTTTACGACAAGCTGCGCGACCAGCGGCGGGGCCGTGAGAAATTCATCTTTCACGATGGCCCACCCTACGCGAACGGGGACATGCATATCGGCCATGCGCTCAACCATATCCTCAAGGACATGGTGGTGCGGACGCAGACCCTGCTTGGCAAGGATGCGCCCTATGTGCCCGGCTGGGACTGCCACGGCCTGCCAATCGAATGGAAGGTCGAGGAGGAATATCGCAAGAAGAAGCTGAACAAGGATGAGGTTCCGCCGGACGAGTTCCGCGCCGAATGCCGCGCCTATGCCCAGCATTGGGTGAACACCCAGCGCGAACAGTTGAAGCGCCTCGGCGTCAATGCCGATTGGGACCATCCCTATCTGACGATGGATTTCGAGGCCGAAGCGACGATCGTTTCCGAACTGATGAAGTTCGCGGAAAGCGGCCAACTCTATCGCGGCGCGAAGCCGGTGATGTGGTCGCCGGTGGAAAAGACCGCACTGGCCGAGGCCGAGGTCGAGTATGAGGATATCACCTCGACGCAGATCGACGTGGCGTTCGAGATCACCGAATCGCCAATCCCCGAACTGATCGGCGCGCATGCGGTGATCTGGACGACGACGCCGTGGACGATCCCGGTGAACCAGGCTTTGGCCTATGGGCCGGACATTGAGTATGAACTCTTTGTCGACGGTAAATGGCAATTTCTCGTTGCCTCGCTTTTGGTTGAGGATTTTCAGCACCGTTATTGGATGAAGGGTCAGCTCACTCCCGAGCAGCAGGGTGGCGTTCCCTTAACCAAGGAACTTCTTGATGCTGCTATTCAGGGCAAGTTGAACGGACCGCCAAGTCGCAGAATAATGGGATCCGACCTGGCCGGAACCGTCGCCCGCCACCCGATGCACCATCTCGGCGGCTTCTTCGCTAAGCCGCGTCCCTTCCTGCCCGGCGACTTTGTCACGACCGACAGCGGTACCGGCCTCGTCCATATGTCGCCCGATCATGGCGAGGATGATTTTGACCTGTGCAAGGCGAACGGGATCGATCCGGTGTTCGCGGTCGAAGGCGATGGCAAGTATCGCGAGGACTGGGCGTGGCTCGGCGGGCAGGGCTCGGTCATCAACGCAAAATTCAACGCGCCCGATGGCCCGATCTGTTCGGACCTGCGCGAAGCGGGCGGGCTGCTCGCGGCGTCGGCGGATTACCAGCACAGCTATCCGCACTCGTGGCGTTCCAAGGCCAAGGTCATCTATCGCTGCACCCCGCAATGGTTCG
>JANLQV010000006.1:0-8468 GCA_031368025.1 Sphingomonadales bacterium
GAACGGCTCGACGGGCGGATCGATATGCTGATCAACAATGCAGGGGTATTCGAGCAGAATCCGATTGAGGCCGGAGACTGGGTTGCGGGCTGGAACCGGACGATGCAGGTCAACCTGACCGCCAGCGCCGAACTATGTCGCGCCGCCGTGCTCCACTGGCAAGGCCGCCGGAGCGGCGGGCGAATCGTCAACATCGCCAGCCGCGCCGCGCATCGCGGGGACAGCCCGGCCCATTGGCACTATGCCGCGTCGAAGGGCGGAATGGTTGCGATGACCAAGACTATTGCCCGCGCCTATGCGGCTGAGGGAATTTACGCCTTTGCGATTTGTCCCGGCTTCACGATGACGGGGATGGCAGAGGATTATCTGTCAAGCCGGGGTGGTGACAAGCTGCTGGCGGACATTCCGCTGGGGCGCGTAGCGATGCCGGAGGAAGTGGCGGAGATGGCGGCGTTCTGCGTACTACGGGCACCGCCCTCAATGACCGGCGCAACGCTCGATGTGAACGGCGCGAGTTATGTGCACTAACGCAAGAACAGCAGGATCGAAAGCGCAACTCCGATCAGCACGATCACCACTCGCAAAACCCGTTCGTTGATCCGCTGAAGCACGACATTCCCAATCGCGCCGCCGATCATCGCACCTGCGCCCAGCACGACCGCCTTGATCCACACGACTTCGGGTGAGAACAGGAATAGCGCCAGTGCCGCGACGTTGATAATCGCGGCCAGCACATTCTTGGTCGCGCTTGCCCCCCGGATCGCGAGTCCTGCCGCGCTCAGCACTGTGACAAGGATAATCCCGTTCCCACCGCCGAAATAGCCGCCATAGATCGAACTGAGAAACAGCCCAATGCCGGACAGCACGGGCCTGAGCGGCGCACGCGGTTCCTTGGGCTTTGGCCCGAAACTGCCCCACGCAAACAGCCCGGTTGCCGCCAGAATCAACCACGGCACCATGTCTGCAAAGACCTTGGTCGGGGTGATCAGGATCAGTTGCGCGCCGACCAACCCGCCGCCAACCGCAATCGCGAGCATCACCCAGACCGGCAGCCCCGGCACGCCCTGCACTGCCTTGCGCCCACCCCAGCCGGTCGTCACCTGCCCGACCGAGAGTGCGACGGTCGATGTGATATTGGCCACCCGCGCGTCGAGCCCGGTGAAGATGAGCGCAGGCAAAGTGATGAACGAACCGCCGCCCGCCACCGCATTCTGAACCCCCGCCCAGACCCCCGCCAATGCCAACAAGACCCATATCATGCGGCGTTTCGCCTATGGCATTCCCCCGCGCGCAACAAGGCCGTAATGGTGGTCGCCATGTCGAGCTGGAAACTCACCCTGCCGTGCACCCGCGCCGAAGCCAAAGCGCTCGATGCGGATATCACGCCTCTGGCCCTGATGGAGCCGCCGCCCTCACTCGTCGTGCGCGAACCGGATGAGAGCAATCCGGCGGTCTGGGAACTTGCTGCCTATTTCGAGGGCAAGCCCGACAAGGCCAGCATTGCGCTGATCCAGTCGCTGATCCCGAGCGCTGCGGGCGCCAAACCGGTGCTTGAGCAACTCGCCGATGAAGACTGGCTGACGATCAGTCAGGCCGGGCTCCAGCCCGTTCATGCCGGGCGCTTCTATGTCCATACCGGAACGAATGGCGGTGCGCCGCCACAGGGCAGCATCCCCTTCCTGATCGAGGCGAGCCAGGCGTTCGGGACCGGTGGGCATGAAACGACGCATGGCTGCCTCGAAATGCTCGACCGGATGAAACGGCGCGGCAATCGTTTCGATCATGTCGCCGATATCGGGACAGGCACCGGGCTGCTCGCCTTTGCCGCAGTCCATCTCTGGCCGCGCGTCTACGTCACCGCTTCGGACATCGACCCCGTGAGCGTGGCGGTGAGCGCCGGGAATGCGGACAGGAATGCCGTGCTGCTGGGGCAGTCGGCGGGGCAGGTTGGTCTCTGCGTGGCTTCGGGCACCGATCATGAGATGATCCTCAGGCGCGCGCCCTACGATCTTGTCATCGCGAATATCCTTGCCGGGCCGCTGATCGAGCTTGCCCCCGCACTTTCCGCGATCCTGCGCGACACAGGGACACTGATCCTTGCCGGCCTGCTGTCAGGGCAGGTGGACGGAGTCGCGGCGGCCTATCGCACCCAGGGCCTGCGTCTCGCTGAACGTCGGGACCGCGGCGAATGGCCCTGCCTGCGCCTCGTCAAGCGCAGCCGCCACGGCTGGCAACGGCCGGTTCGCACGACCGGCCGGACGAGCCAGCCCCCGGGCGATTTCGGCACGTGGTGAAGATTCAGGCCGCTCTAGCCTTGGCATAATCCTGCGTCCCGGCCGTGATCACGCGATCGCCTGCCACGATGTCGGCAATCGCAATGTCGGGCATGGCTTCAAGCTGGCCATAGAGCGGCCCGAAATCGGTCTCGACGGTGATCTTGAGCAACGCCTCAAGGCTGGGGATCACAAAATAATTCTGCTGGAAATCATCGATCCGGTATTCGGTGCGCATGATCCGGGAAAGGTCAAAGCCGATCCGGTTGGGGCTCGGATCATCAAGCGCGAAGACGCTTTCGCCATAGCTGGAGACGATCCCCGCGCCATAGATGCGCAACGCCCCCGCTTCCTCGATCAGACCGAATTCGACGGTATACCAGTAAAGCCGGGCCAGCTTGTGCAGTGCGCCGAAGCCCAGCGACCGCAATCCGCCCTTGCCATAGGCGACCATGTAATCGGCAAAGATAGGATCGGCCAGCATCGGGACATGGCCGAACACATCGTGGAAAACATCCGGCTCTTTCAGGTAATCAAGCTGTTCGGGGCGCCGGATGAAATTGCCGGCGGGAAAGCGGCGATTGGCGAGATGGTCGAAAAACACTTCGTCCGGCACAAGGCCGGGAACGGCGACAACTTGCCAGCCCGTTGCCGCCATCAGCCGTGCATTGAGTTCGCGATAGTCGGGAATGCCGGGCTGGCTAAGTTTGAGAACATCCATGCCGCGCAAAAAAGCCTCTGCTGCGCGACCGGTAAGCATCGCGCACTGCCGGTCAAAAAGCCGGTCCCACATCGCATGCTCGTCGGACGTAAAACGCTCCCAATCCTGCGGGATCGTCCAGTCCGGCGCGGCACCCGGCGGGGGGGTTTCGTGGACATGTTCAAACATTGTTGGAGATTACCAGCGTCAGGACATTGCGTCCATCGGCCTGCACATAATCGATCACGTGTGCCCAACTCAGCACCAGCGCGATCCCCGCCCCTCCGCCGCGGTCGGGCGGGATCGTATCGGGAATGCCCGCCGTGCGGATGTCGAATGGCACGCCCTGGTCAGACAGGGTCAGGGCGATATCGGCACCGATTGCGGCCAGCTTCAGCACGATCTCCGATTCGGGCGGCGCGTTGCCATGCTCCACCAGATTGGCGACCAGTTCTTCGACGATGATGCACAAACGCGCTTCGGCATCGGGCCCGCATCCGGCGCGTTCGATAAAATCGCGCGCCAATTCCAATGCCTTGGATACTGCTCCGCCATCAGCCCGGAACCGCGTCTTGGCGGTTAATGCTGGGTTATTGTAATCCATCCTAGGGGCCGATACTCTCAGTAGCGTAAATGGAGACCAACATGCGTCTGCCTGTTTTTATCACTGCCGCCGCTTTGGCCGGTATGGCAACCCCCGTCCTGGCCGATATTGGCCGGGTCAAGCTCGTCAGCGGCATTGCGACGATCGAGCGCGGGAACCAGAAAATCGCTGCCACATCGGGCCTCGTCCTCCAAAAGGGCGATACCATCGTGACTGGCAAAAATAGCCGGATCGGCGTGACATTCAATGACAATACCCGCTTTGCCGCCGGCCCCAATAGCCGGGTCAATGTCTCCGACTATGTGTTCGACGATACCACCCACAAGGGCCAGTTCCTGACGCGGGTTGATCGTGGGTCGCTGGCCATCGTTTCAGGTCAGATTGCGAAATCGAACCGCGATGCCATGCGCGTCAAAACGCCGACGGCGCTCCTGGGCGTGCGCGGCACCCGCTTTGTTGTTGAGGTTGATTGATCTGCTGATGCATTTACGCCCCGCGCTTGCCTTTGCCCTGCTGGTCTTGACCGGCTGCGCCGCGACCGGCGTTTCAATGTTGCCGGGCGAAATCGGGGCGGACGGCAAACAAAGGGACACGGGTGCCGTGGCGGTGCTTGATCCCGAGACCGGCGCAGATGTGGCCGTGCTTGATCAGGCGAACAGCAAATCAGGCGTGCGCCAACGCCATGTCTCGATGAAGGCCATGACGCCGGAAAAGCTCAACGCGCGATACGGCGCATTGCTGGCGACACTGCCACAGCCACCGCGGCTGTTCATCCTGTATTTCAAGGAAGGCACGACCGATCTTGTTGATGAATCCAGCGCCTTGCTTCCCGACCTGTTTGCTGAGGTCAAGACCCGTCCCGGTGCGGATATCCAGATTGTCGGCCATACCGATACCGTGGGCCAGGAAGCCGATAACGACCAGTTATCCATCAAGCGCGCATCCGAAGTAAAGGTCATGCTGGCGCAGATGGGGCTGGATGGCGAAATCATCCGGGCAACGGGACGCGGCGAACGTGAATTGCGCGATCAGACGCCCGACGAGACCGCGTCGGCGCTCAACCGCCGGGTCGAAGTTTACGTCAAGTAACGGAAGACGAGCGCGGTCAGGTCGTCCGTCGCTTCCGAACCTTCCTCGAATATGCGGACTTCGCGGAGCAGAGCGTTGCTTGCATCTGCGACGCTCTGCTTGCCCGCCCATCCTTTAAGCACATCGGCAATCCGCGCCGACCCGAAAAAACCGCCTGACGGGCTCTGCGCCTCGGTGATGCCGTCGCTGACAATCACAAAGGCATCGCCTTTCGCCATCACCAAAGATTCCACTTCATAGGGAAATCCCGGCGCGACCGAGAGCGGAGGCCCACCTTCCGGTCTCAAGTGGCGAACCTCACCCGCAGCGGTCACAAGCCAGGGATTTTCATGACCCGCGTTGCAAAGCTCAAGCCTGCCGGTCCGCGTGTCGAGAAGCCCGATCAGCATCGTCACGAACATGTCTTCGCTATTGTCCCGCGCGATCTCATCATTCAGCCGCGCAACAGCCGCAGCCAGATCATCGCCGTCGCGAAGCAGAACCGATTTGGCCAACGCCTTGGAAAGCGCCATGAACAGCGCCGCAGCAACACCCTTGCCGGTGACATCGCCGACGAGGAAGCAAACACGATTTTCGTCGAGCCGGATCGCGTCATAGAAATCACCGCCAATCGAGCGCGCCGGTTCGATCAGGGCGTCGAGCTCCACCGCCGGATCAAAACCGGACAGAGCCGCGCGCCGGGGAAGCATGCCCAACTGGATCTCGCGCGCAGCCGACAATTCGCCCGCCGCCCGCGCCGCCGCAAGCCTTTGTTCGTGCAAGCTCGCAGTCAACATTATCCGGTCGCGCCGGGCTTTTGCAAAGAGCAGGATCATCATGGTCATGCCGGTGGCTCCCGCCGTCAGCACGGGCCCGACCGGATCGAGCAACAATCCTTGCGTAAACGCTGCCCAGCTTCCACCAAAGACAAGGGCTAGCACTCCGAAGGCAACCAGCGCCGGCCCGCCGCCCCTCAGCAGGGGCAGGAGACGGATCGCGATCACGACCAGCATTATCGTCAACAGCCCTTCAAACGGCCACGCCCAGTCGGGCCGAGAGAGCGTCCTGCCCTCAAGCATCGCTTCGACTGCATCGGCATGCACAACCGCGCCATAGGTCTTTTCGGCGAGCGGAGTCGAAATCACGTCTGCGGTGCCCGCGCCGGACAGCCCGACAATGATAATCTTGTCCTTCACCCGCGCGGAAGGAGGAAGGTCGTAGAGAATATCGAGCGCGCTCAGCGCGGGCCGTATTGTCCTGGCGCGGTAAGGCACGCGCATCCGGCCATCTGAAAGGGTCGGGAGCCATGTCCTTCCAAGGCGGATTCCAGCGAGGCCGTTGCCGCTGGCGACAGGCTCAAGAGTGTCGATATGTGACGCGATACGCGCCAGCTCCAGCGCAAATCCTGGTGTCGCTTGCCCCGCAACAATCCCGACGAGCGGAACATACCGCACAACCGCGTCCGGATCGGGATCGCCGTTCAGCAGCCCGTGGCCAAGCCCGACATCGTCGATCGCAGGAATGCTGGCAAGCGCCTGCCCCCACGATTTCACGGTTTTGGGAAGCGGCGTCGCAAATTGCGCCTCCACCGCCAGTACCGGCGGATCCCTGAGCGGGTTCGCATCAAGACCTGCGCGCCCCAGAACCACGGGCGCCTGGCCAACAACCTGCCCGAACAGCCTGTCCATCGAAGGCATAGTGCGGATTTCAGCAGTGGCCGGTGCAGACAGTTCGGGATACAGGCGAACAAACGCATCGGGGCTGTTGCGATCGGCTTCGGGAAACAGCATGTCGAGCCCAATCAGGCGCGGCTGATCCTCCTCCAGTTTCGCCACCAGCTTGGCCATGATGTAGCGCGGCCACGGCCAAGGGCCGATCGTGCGGATACTGGCGTCGTCGATCCAGACGATTTCGACCTGCATGGGCTCGGCCGGGCGGGGGCTGAGACGCTGCCACTGGTCAAATACCGGACGGCTGATCCTTTCGCCGCCAAACAGGTTCAGAAATCCTGCCATTGCCAGCGCCCCCACCAGCCCGAAAAGCCGGATGCGGCGGGCGGCGATGCTCTCAGGCGTCAAGCTCAAGCCCATCATAGGCACAGACAATCTCGAGCGGCGGCCGGGCTTCGCGCATCAGTTCTTCATAACGGATCGTCTCGTTATGCATCCGCTGGATATCTTCATCGCAATAAGTCGGTTCGTGGTGAAACAGCACCAGCCGTTTTGCGCCAGCCGCGTGGCACAAGTCGACGGCGACAAGGTTTGAGGAATGACCCCAATCTTCCTTCATCGTCACGCTGTCGGCGAGCGAATACATCGTGTCGCAAATCGCGGTATCGGCGCCAGCGAAGAACGCCTCGAAACGCGCCTCATGCTCCATATCGCCCAGCCGGTGTTCGCTGTCGGTTGAATAAATGACGGTGCGTTCGCCATCGTCGAACCGGAAGCCATAGCTGTCATGCGAATGATATTGCCGGATCGCCTGGACCTTCAGTCCGGCGCATTCATAAGCCCTTCCCGGCTCTAGCGTGACGAATCTGAATTGGGCCGTCAGCCATTCGAACGGGACGGGAAAGGAGATTTCCTCCTGCTGTCGCCTCAGGGCCGTCTCCGCATCGGCATGGCCGCTATGGATCGTGATTATGGCTTCGGGATCAAAGGCCGCCACAAAAAACGGAAAGCCCATGATATGATCCCAATGAAGGTGGGAGAGGAAGAAATGATACTCCTTATTGTGGCCTGCGCTGCACCGTGCGGCGGCAGACAGGCCGAATTCGCGCAAACCCGAGCCCATGTCACAGACGATGAAACTGCCATCGCCGCCCTCGATTTCGACGCAACTTGTCGCGCCGCCATACGTACCGCCCGTGGCAAAATCGAGCTCGCCTTCAACAAAGACGAGTGCCGCCGCTTCATCCGCAAAGCTGCGCCCGTTCGCCGCGACCAGCGCTCGCGCCACCTTGTGGCGTACCGTTCCCGCCTTTGCCGCGACCGGTAGCGAACCGCGTGTGCCCCAGAAACGGACGCGCATGGTGCCTATCCCTCCATATCTTGGGTGACGGTGAATATCTTGTCATAGCGGCTGATCGCGAGAATTTCGGCCATCCGCGCGTTCGGCCGGGCCAGTGTCAGATCGACCCTGGCGGTCTCCGCCGCCCGTTTTGCGAGTGTCAGCACGCGCAGCCCGCGCGAGGACATATAGTCTATCGCGTCAAGATCGATGATCAGCGGTAGCCCCAGGGCCGCTGCTTCGGAGATCGCTGCGCTGATTTCTGCAAGAAAGGATTCCCAGCTCGTGTCGTCAACCCTGCCCCTCCCTGCGCCGATAAGGGCTTTGCCGGTCTTGCGGTTTGACCATTCCATACAAGACTCCCCAACACGTCTTTGCTATAAGGACTGGTAGCAAAGAATACGTTGTGATGGAAAGCACAGCCACGCACCACGATTGGGATAGATCGGGCGCAGGAGAAAATGATGCGATTGCTTAGTCACCCTGTCTTTTCAGCCGCCGTGCTGGTTGCGGTGCTGGCCAGCCCGGCTTCAGCCAAGCGCAAGGCTGTCGAAATCGAAACGACCACAGCCAACGCGGCAACAATCATGGCCTACAAGCGCGATCCGCTGCCCATCTATGACAATAGCGGCAGCAAGCTGCGCGATGTTCCGCAAAAGGAAATGCCCAAGGCAAAGTCCGATGCCGCGCGCGTCGTCGGCACCAAGCCCGGCTTTGTCGCGATTATGCTCGCCGGAAAACCGACCTGGTTGCGTCTGACAACCGTCGACTATGTCGGCGACCTGCCGACGCCGCCGTGCGACAAGGTCTCGAT
>JANLQV010000048.1:0-10612 GCA_031368025.1 Sphingomonadales bacterium
GAAAGCCGACGATGAAATCACCCGAGATGGCAATGTCGGCCCGGACCTTGCGGACGCGCTCGATCACCTCAAGGTAGGACGCTGCGGTGTGGCTCCGGTTCATCGCTTTCAGGATCCGGTCGCTGCCCGATTGCACCGGCAGATGAAGGAAGGGCATCAGTTTTTCGACATCGCCATGCGCCGCAATCAGCCCGTCGGTCATGTCGTTGGGGTGGCTCGTCATGTACCGGATCCGGGCAAGGCCGGATACTCCGTCCAGCGCGCGGATCAGGCTGCCAAGATCATGCGCGCCTTCGTGCCACGCATTCACATTCTGCCCGACCAGCGTGATTTCCCTCACGCCCGCATCGATAAGGGCGCGGGCCTCATCCACGATCGCATCGAAACTGCGACTGATTTCCGCGCCACGTGTGTAGGGCACCACGCAATAGGTGCAGAATTTGTCGCATCCTTCCTGCACCGTCAGGAATGCGGATGGCCCGCGCCGTGGCGCCCGCTTGGGCAGCATGTCGAATTTGGCAAGCCCCGGCAGATCAAGATCAATGGCACGCTTTCCATTCACCGCTTCGGCCACCAATTGGGGCAGCCGGTGATAAGCCTGTGGCCCCACGACAATATCGACCTCACGCGCGCGACGGGGAATTTCGGCGCCTTCGGCCTGCGCGACGCAGCCCGCAACCGCAATCATCGGCCGTGAGCCATCCTCCCGGCGCATCCGGCCAATATCCGAATAGACCTTCTCTGCCGCCTTTTCACGAATATGGCAGGTGTTGAGAATCACGAGATCGGCTTCGGCTTCGGCCGCCGCAGCCATCCCCTCGGCCCCGAGCATCTCGGCCATGCGCTCGCCATCATAGACGTTCATCTGGCAACCGAAGGATTTAACGTGGAACGATTTAGGCGGGGTGTGCTTCATCCGGTGGGGCTTTAGCCGCCGAACAGTTTTCCCGCAATCGCATCGCGACTGTGCGCGGCAATGGCCTTGCGGTCGGCAAAGTCGGCATGATCCAAAGGCTCCATGAAATGGAGTGTCACTGCCAGCCGTCCCGGGCGGCTCATCACCCTCAACGCATTGACGCCCACCGGTTCTTCCTCGGTCCAGGCGATATCGGGCGCGGGCGGGCCATAGTCGATCGCGACTGGCTGAATCGAAATGCCCTGCGGCGGCGGAGTGACCGAGGCGATCAGCGATGAACGAAAAGGCAAGAGCTCATTGCCATTGCTGGTTGTCCCTTCAGGAAACAGCGTCAGCGGCTGGCCGGTTTCGAGCGCAGTCTTCATCGCCAGCGCCTGGGCCCCGACATCAAGCCGCTGGTCGCGCGCGACATAAACCGAATTGTTGAGCGTCGCCATCCAGCCGATGATAGGCCAGGGTGCCATATCCGCCTTGGCGACGAACGCGCTTCCCGTCTTTCCCGCAAGGACGAGAATGTCGAGCCAGCTGACATGATTGGCAATGAAGAGCACGTCGCAGGTCAGCGGCGTGCCAGTCACGGTCACGTCGGCACCAGCCGTCTTGCCGGAAAACTGGAGGAACCGGCGCGGCCAGGGCGAGCGCAAACCAAAGAGTCGCCACACGCCGTGGAGTGGCAATATCAGGATAAGGGCGGCGGAAATTCTGGCCACCCGTCCCCAGGCGCGCGGGTGCGGGCGCTTAGCTCTTGCGATCGAGCGTGACGCCATAAAGTTCCATCCGGTGATCGACGAGCCGGAAACCCAGTTTTTCGGCGATCTGCTTTTGCAGCGCCTCAAGCTCAGGATCGACGAATTCGATCACCTTGCCCGTTTCCACATCAATCAGATGGTCATGATGCGCTTCCGGCGCAGCTTCATAACGAGAGCGGCCATCGCCGAAATCATGCCGATCAAGGATGCCCGCCTCTTCGAACAGGCGGACGGTGCGATATACAGTGGCGATCGAAATACCGGGATCGATCGCAGATGAGCGGGCATGAAGCGCTTCGACATCGGGATGGTCTTCGGCCTCGGACAGGACGCGCGCAATGACGCGGCGCTGCTCGGTGATCCGGAGCCCTTTTTCAGCGCACAGCGCCTCCACGTCGATCCGTCTAGGCATCGGGGCAGGAATGCGGAAAAGTCATGCCAACCCTTTTAGAGAGGCGTGCGGGCAAATCAATCGCCCGCCCGTCTCCATAATCGGCTTTATTTGCGTTTGCCGGGTTTGCGACCCAGGCCAATCTTGACCGCAAGTTTGCGGCGCTGTTCGGCATAATTGGGCGCGACCATCGGATAATCCGCGGGCAATCCCCATTTGGCGCGATATTCATCCGGCGTCATGCTGTAATGCGTCATCAGATGGCGTTTGAGCATTTTCAGCTTTTTGCCGTCGTCCAGGCACACAATATAATCCGGCTTTACCGAGGCACGGATGGATACTGCGGGCTCCGCCCGGACTTCAGGAACGGGTGATCCACCGCCCAGCCCGGCCAGCGCCGTATGCACATTTGTAATCAATGTCGGCAGATCGGAAACTGCGACACTGTTGTTACTGACATGCGCAGCAACAATATCTGCTGTCAGCGTTATGATAGTTTCTGTCATATCGTTTGGATCGTTCATGTCTCGCTACTCCTAGCTTGTTTTGGTTTTGCCTTGTCGGACTGTTTTACTAATCTGCGACCGGAGCCCCAACAGGATAGGCGCGTGAAAAGCCAATATCAATATTCGATTCGCTGCGAATCAAAGGCGGTCTGTGTCAGAATCAATCAATCTGGAGACTTAGCGTTGCCGCGTCAGTTAACTGCCCTTCGCTTCCGCGATAATAATCGCGGCGGATTCCGACCTGTTGAAAGCCAAGGTAACTGTAAAAAGCCAGTGCCGGATTGTCAGTCCTCATTTCGAGGTGAAGTTTCTTGATGCCTTTTTCGGCAAGATGTTCGATGATTTTTTCGACTAGTCTTTGGCCGGTTCCACAACGCCGGCGCGTGGGGCACACCGCAATCAGGAGCAACTCACCTTCATCGGCGACGCTTCGGGCCATCGCAAAACCAAGCGTGTGATCACCTGCGCGCGCAATCAGCAGTAGGCTTCCAGGGAGCGACAGCGCGCCCGCGCATTGAGCGGCTGTCCACGCTTCGCCATGCCTTGGATCGAACGCGTTGTTCATCACGGCCATCACCTTGTCCAGGTCAAGCGCGCTTGCTTCCGTAATGTTGAGCGGCGGCGTCATGCCATCGGCCGGGCATCGGCATCGCGCCCATAAACCGGGCGAGGCGGAACCATCATGGCGGTTTCGGGCAGGAGGCGAGCATTGGCGGCTCGGGCTTCACCTGCAACGGCTTCGCCAGAACCTCGCGCCGCGACCAGTCGCACTGCCCCGCTACCGATCACCAGGCGGTTCGTGAACGAGATTGCCGCAGTTTGAGGTGTCATCGACCGAACAGGCCCCACTTCGGCAAAAGGCGCACTCGCAAAATCCTGAACGAAAATTTCTCCGTGACCGCCCTCTACCGCGACCGTCAACGCGCCATTGCGATGCCCGGCTGCCACGAGTGCCAACGATGAAACGCCGTGCACCGGCACGCCCCAGCCCAGGCCCAGGCCTCGTGCAGCGGCAATTGCTATTCGCACTCCGGTAAAGCTGCCAGGGCCGCAACCAACGACAATTTCGAGAGCGCGACCGCCGTTGGGCAGGCCTGCGATCCAGGGAATGAGCCGTTCGGCATGGCCGCGCCCGACATGCTCATGCCGTTCGGCAACAATGGTATCATTGTCGATCAATGCAATTGAGCAATCCGCCCCCGATGTTTCGATCACGAGCCGAAGCATGGGATCAGACGACGGAGTTGAACCGGTCAAAGCCGGGGCGTGGCGAGCGATCGAAAATGGTCGAAGTGTCGCCAACGCCCAGCGTGGAGATGAAGTTGGACTTCACTTTTGTGCCCGCAAAAAAAGCGGCGTCGACGGCATCGTTTGAAAAGCCGGACATCGGCCCGGTGTCCAGCCCGAGCGCACGTGCCGCAAGGATGAAATATGCGCCCTGCAACGATGAATTGCGAAATGCAGTGGCTTCGGCCAGCGCTGGCGCGCTGGCAAACCAGCTCCGCGCATCGGCGTGCGGGAAAAGCTCTGGCAATTGTTCGTAAAATTCGAGGTCCATCCCGATGATCACCGTGACTGGCGCGTTGCGAATCTTGTCGCCATTGGCGGGCAGGGCAAGTGCCGCCAGCTTTTCCTTCGCTTCACCGCTTTCGCACCAGACCATCCGCGCGGGCAGGCAATTGGCCGATGTTGGGCCGAACTTCATCAATTCCCAGATCGCATCCATCTGGCCGCGCGTGACAGGCGTATCGGTATAGCCATTATAGGTGCGTGCGGTGCGGAACAATTGATCGAGCGCCGCGGGATCGAGCGGTTTGGACATATCTGGCCTTTCTTTGGGAGAATATCAGACCGCGAGGACTTCGGTAACTTCGGGAACATAATGCTTGAGGAGCGATTCGATCCCTTGTTTGAGCGTTGCCGTCGACGATGGGCAGCCGGCACAAGCGCCCTGCATCTTGAGGAACACCTTGCCCTTGTCGAAGCCGCGATAAATGATGTCGCCGCCGTCATTGGCCACCGCCGGGCGCACTCGCGTCTCAATCAGTTCCTTGATCTGGACGATGATATCCTCATCGGCCGGATCGTCGGTAAAGCCCAAATCTTCGTCCGGGACACTGAATCCCGCGCTGGCGGGCTTGAACAGGGGCATGTTGGCGGTGAAATGGTCGAGCAGGATCGAAAGCACATCAGGCTTCAAATGGCGCCAGTCGACGCCAGGGCCAGCCGTGACGGAAACAAACGCCTTCCCGAAAAACACGCCCTCGACATCGCCCAGTCCGAACAGCATTTCAGCCAATGGGGACGCCCCCGCCTCTTCGGGAGTGGCAAAATCGCGCGTGCCAGCATCCATGACGATGCGGCCGGGCAGGAATTTGAGTGTCGCCGGGTTGGGCGTGGTTTCTGTTTCGATCAGCATGGACCCTAAATGGGCGTCCATGCGGGGCCGATCAAGGCAATTTACCTTTCAGCCTTGCTTTTGCCGCTTTTAACGGCTATCTGATTGTGCAGCGCAGCATTCCGAATGCGGTTTGCCCTTGCTGGCCAGCGTGATTGTCCACCCCATCCAAATGGGCGTGGCTCAGGCCAGCACCTTGAGCGCGATGCCACAAGGCTTCCCTTTTCACGCGGGTTGTCAACTTTGACCCCGCTTGCGCCCGCACGTCCCGTGCGCGCTCTCGCTTATTTGAAACGAGATTTATTTTGACTCAATTTTCCGATCTTGGCCTTGCCAAGCCGCTCTTGGCCGCGCTTGCCGCCAAGGGCTATAATACCCCAACCCCGATCCAGCTTCAGGCGATCCCGCCGTTGCTCGAAGGCCGCGACGTCTGCGGCATCGCGCAGACTGGAACCGGCAAGACCGCAGCCTTTGCGCTGCCCTCGCTCGACTATATGTTCAACAATCCCAAGCCGCGCGCCCAGCGTTCGTGCCGGATGCTCGTCCTGTCACCAACCCGCGAACTGGCCGCCCAAATCGGCGCTTCGTTCAAGGACTATGGCCGCCAGATGCAGGTTGTTGTTGAAACCGTGTTCGGCGGCGTGCCGATTGGTCGCCAGATCAAGGCGCTCGGCATGGGCGTCGACGTTCTTGTCGCCACCCCCGGCCGCCTGATTGACCTTGTCCAGCAGCGCGCCGTATCGCTGCGCGATGTCGAGATTTTCGTCCTTGATGAGGCCGACCAGATGCTCGACCTTGGTTTCATTGTGCCTTTGAAGCAGATTGACAAGATGTTGCCCAAGGAGCGCCAGTCGCTGTTCTTCTCGGCAACGATGCCCAAGTCGATTTCCGAACTCGGCGATCGCTTCCTGACCAATCCAGTCCGGGTCGCAGTCACGCCAATCGCTTCGACGGCGGAACGCGTCAGCCAGTATGTGACTTTCCTCAACGCGGCGGAGAAGCAGGCTTTGCTGACGATCCAGCTCGGCAAGGAAGAAATCGAACGCGCACTTGTCTTCAGTCGCACCAAGCACGGTGCCGACAAGATCGTGAAGCATTTGCACGCCGCGAACATTGGTTGCGCCGCCATTCACGGCAACAAGAGCCAGGCCAACCGCACCCAGGCGCTCAACGCGTTCCGCAAGGGCGATATCCGCATCCTGATTGCGACGGACATTGCCGCGCGCGGGATTGACGTTTCGGGCGTCAGCCATGTCTTCAACTTCGACATGCCCAATGTGCCCGAACAATATGTCCACCGCATTGGCCGCACCGCGCGTGCCGGTGCCGATGGCATTGCGATCTCTTACGTTGCTGGCGAGGAAAAGGGCTGGCTGCGCCAGATTGAGCGCCTGACCGGCGTCAAGCTTGATCCCGTGCCGCTGCCTGCCAATTTCGACGAGCTGAAGGCCAAGCTGCCGAAGCCCGTTAACAAGCCGTCCACCGAGCGCCCCGGTGGCGGTCGTGATCGTCCGCGTGGTGACCGTCCGCATGGCGAACGCCCGCAACATGGCGAGCGCGCCGATGGCGAACGGGCGCACCGCACGTTCCGTCCGCGTCGCAACCCGAATGGCATGGGTGCGCACAAGGGCGCTGTCCGCAAGACCGGCGCGCGCTAAGACCTGATCTTTCCCAAGGTTGAGCCGCTTTGTCGGCGCAACCTTGGGCTTTTAGTTCCTAGCGAAGCGCGTCAACCGCCTTGAGGATCGTCGCATTGTCCGCGCGGATCTTGTAATCTGTGGTGACCGATTTCCAGCGGAGCACGCCTTTCGCATCGACCACGAGGATCGAAGCCTTGGGCACGCCGTGCGCGTAACTGCCGGGTGCGTACGCTGGATCGCGCAGGCCGAATGCATCGATCATCGCCGATTTCTCGTCAGACAGGAGTGTATAGCCGACGCCGGTCTTGGCCGCGAAACCGGCGAGCACATCGGGCGCGTCATAGCTGAGTGCCGCAAGGCTGTAGCCGCGTGGTGCCAGCGACGCCTGCACGTCCTTCAGGCTCTTGAGTTGGGCCTGGCAATAGGGGCACCATTTGGCCGAACGGAAAAGAACAAGCACGGTGCCTTTCTTGCCGGCAATGCTCGCCCAGTTGCGCGGGTGACCGGACGCATCGACCGCCTTGAAACTGGCGGGCATTTTTGCGCCGATTGTAATCTCCGCCGCCATTGCAGGCGCGATTGCCAGCCCCCCCAAATTCAGTGCCAGAACAGCGCTCAATTTCAAAAGGGCTCGCATTTCAGAATTCTCCGGCACAATTCCACATGAACCCGGTTCGGAACAACGCAGGCTTTTGTTACACGGCGTTGATCATTTACGGGCTCGGAAAACGCTCGAACGCCGTGAGGGTGTGCGCTGTTTCCATCCATTTGAGCCGCTCAGCCGTCTGGATGTTGGCACCCAGGATCGTCGAGCGTGACCGACTGGATGTCAACGATCCCGGGAAGGGGCTCTGGTTTCGATAGAGCAGCCCGGAATCACAAAACATATTTGCTTAGATCGACGTTCTTCGCGACGCTGGCGAGTTGCCCGTTCACATAAGCCGCATCGACCAGCACTTCGCTGCCCGCCCGGTCTTCAGCTTCGAAACTTACATCCTCGAGCAGCTTTTCCATCACCGTCGAAAGCCGCCGCGCGCCGATATTTTCAACCGCCTCATTCACTTCGGCCGCGATCCGCGCGATCGCAACGATTCCATCATCGGTGAAACGGACGGTGACGCCTTCGGTCGCCAGCAGTGCCGAATATTGATCGGCCAGGCTGGCGCGCGTGTCCTTGAGGATGCGGACGAAATCCTCTTGCGTCAGCGCCTTGAGTTCGACGCGGATCGGCAGGCGGCCCTGCAATTCGGGAAGCAGATCCGAAGGCTTGGCCACATGGAACGCGCCCGATGCGATGAACAGGATATGGTCGGTCTTCATCGGGCCATATTTGGTCGCGACCGTCGTGCCCTCGATCAGCGGCAACAGGTCACGCTGCACGCCTTCGCGGCTCACAGAGCCACCGCGCACGTCGGAAACCGCGATCTTGTCGATCTCGTCGAGGAAGACGATCCCATTGGCTTCGGCGTCCGCAAGGGCAACCCGCGCGACATCGTCCTGGTCGAGGCGCTTGTCACTCTCTTCCTCGATCAGTTTCGCCCAAGCGGCGGGGACAGGCATCTTGCGGCGTTTCAGCGGCTGGTTTCCGAACGCCTTGCCCATCATCTCGCCGATATTGATCATCCCGACCTGTCCGCCGCCCGGAATTTCGAACGGGGCCTGCTGGCTGGCCTCGACCTCGATTTCGATCTCGGTGCTTTCGAGATGCCCTTCGGCAAAGCGTTTCCGGAAGGCTTCGCGGGTCGCTGTGCTTGCATCCTTGCCCGTCAGGGCATCAAGCAAGCGGTTCATCGCCGCGTCTTCGGCCTTGTCCTTGACGGCGGAGCGCCGCCGTTCCTTTTCAAGCCGGATCGATTCCTCGACCAGATCGCGGGCAATCTGCTCCACGTCGCGGCCAACATAGCCGACTTCGGTGAACTTGGTCGCCTCGACCTTCACGAACGGTGCATCGGCGAGCTTGGCCAAGCGACGCGAAATCTCGGTCTTGCCGCAGCCGGTCGGGCCGATCATCAGGATGTTCTTTGGGGAAACCTCATCGCGCAATTCGGGCGCGAGTTGCTGACGCCGCCAGCGGTTGCGCATCGCGACGGCGACGGCACGCTTGGCATCGGTCTGGCCGACAATATGGGCATCCAAGGCGGCAACAATGGCCTTGGGCGTGAGAGACTGGTTCATTGCAATCCTGTTATTGGGAAGAATCGAGCGTTTCGACGGTCAACTGATCGTTGGTATAGACACAGATCTCAGCGGCGACAGCCATCGCCTTGCGCGCCAGCTTTTCGGCGTCCTTTTCGTAATCCTTGAGCGCGCGGGCGGCGGCGAGCGCGAAATTGCCGCCCGATCCGATCGCCGCAATCCCGTCCACCGGCTCAAGCACATCGCCATTGCCGGTGAGGATCAGCGTCACATCCTTGTCGGCAACGATCATCATCGCTTCGAGGTTGCGCAGATATTTGTCGGTCCGCCAATCCTTGGCGAGCTCGACGGCGGAGCGCATGAGCTGCCCGTTAAACTGTTCGAGCTTGCGTTCGAGCCGCTCAAACAAAGTGAAGGCATCAGCAGTAGCCCCTGCAAAACCGGAAATCACCGTGCCGTCGCCCAGCGGACGCACCTTCTTCGCGTTCGGTTTCATCACGGTCTGGCCCATCGTCACCTGGCCATCGCCCGCAATCACCACCTTGCCGCCTGTGCGCACCGAGACGATGGTGGTGCCGTGCCATTTGATATGATCTGTCATGATCGGAATATGGGGCGCGGGGGTTGGCGGTTTCAAGGGGCGGAGGTTGTCCTGAGGCAGCACACACGGAGTGTGGGAGTCGCAAAGGCTTAGCGATGCTTTTAGTGCTCTGATAATGGCGCGTAAGCCTTACGTATCCGCCGCTCGGTTTGCAGGCGTTCACTGGAAGCTTTGCGGAGCGCCGGATTGAAAGTATGGATGAACGATGGCAGCGAACAAGTTAACCGAAGAGCACCTTATAGCTGCTCGCCTCGCTCATCTTGGGATGATCCAAGGCATCATTTCACGCATGTCGGGTTACAGCGCGAACGCAAAAAACTTCTGCCTTACAGTGCTGGCGGCACTCATCGGCATATCTTTCCAGTATCACATCACCGGCTTGGGTTGGGCAGCCGGCTTTGTGTTAGTGGTGTTCGCTATGCTTGATGTTTACTATCTTGCTCAGGAACGACGCTTTCGTGCGCTTTATGAGGAAGTCGTCACGCGGCCCCTAACGAACGCTGCACAACTTTCCATCCAACCCAATAAACTGACGTTCTCTGACTATGCATCCGGCGTGCGAAGCTTTTCAACGGGTGGATTTTATTTGCTCCTATTGGCTTTCATAATCGTGATACTATCTGTGAGTCATGACCTACCCAAAGAAGCCCGACTGGACAACGATAGCAGATCTGCTGGCGCAGAGCACGCCCCCTCGTTCAAACCACCTGTCGGCGTCCCCGCTGGTCCAGGCACTGATGGGGGCCACTCAGCGCCAGCCTCCGCGGCCGACAACGCTCGGGGGTCTCTTGGGGATGATACCGCCTCCAGCACGACCGGGACCGCAACCCTCGGGGCTGGGGATGTTCGGCAAAAGTCCGAGCGGAGGACTGTTGAGCAACCTTTACGCGCCACTCGCTCCACCGGTAACTAGTCCCTCACCGCCCCGGACGCTCGCTCAACCTAAAACCCGGGCCACATTCTATTCATTCCATTTCCAGCGCGACATATTTCGGGTGAATCATATCCGGAAGGCGGGAGTGTTTAAGACGAACGATCGCGAGCGGTTCCCGGCGCCGCAGGACCGAAGCCTTTGGGAGAAGTTCAAGGTTCGCAACCCAGCTCATCTGGCAGGAATCATCAACAGAAGGTTGGAAGGCACGACAGCCACAGCCGTCTTGGCCGGACGGGAAACATGGGAACGGGAATGGGTCCGATACGAAATCGCGCGAAGCCTATTCCGTGGGAACGGCCTGCTGACGGTTTACATTGACGGATGCGAATGTCCCCGCAAGG
>JANLQV010000060.1:0-3137 GCA_031368025.1 Sphingomonadales bacterium
GGCGCAGGCCGGGACCCAGAGACACGGGCTTATCGAGAAATAGTGCCGCAAACAGTCGCTTCTTTCGGAAAAGACATTGTCTCTGGGTCCCGGCCTGCGCCGGGATGAATGTCAGGGATAGGTAGTCAGCTGACGTAGAACCTGTCCCACACCTCGTAAAAGCCCACCACAATCAGAAGGATGCCACAACCCCCTTGCAGCCAGAAGAGAAGTGGCACTTCGCCGCGACGGGCCAGCTTCCGCGTCCGGCCTCGCTGTCTTAGCAAGAGTGGCAGCAGAAAGATTGCTCCCCACAGAACGTGAAGATAAGGGCGAATCGCGTCCAACACCCCTGCACTAGACCATCGACATTGAAGGTCCGCAATGGGGTCATTAACCGCCCTAAACTTCCTTCAGGCGCGGCATCAGTTCGACGAAGTTGCAGGGGCGGAAGCGGCTGTCGAGCTGGTTGACGAGGATTTCGTCCCAGCCATCCCTGACGGCGCCAGTGGAACCGGGAAGCGCGAAGACGTATGTGCCGCGCGCCACCACGGCGCAGGCGCGGGACTGGATCGTCGACGTGCCGATCTTCGCAAAGCTGAGCCAGCGGAACAGTTCGCCGAAGCCGGGAATGTCCTTGCCGCCGAGCCGGGCCAGTGCCTCGGGGGTGACGTCGCGGCCAGTGACGCCGGTTCCGCCAGTGGTGATGACGCAATCGATGTTCGGATCGTCGACCCAGCGGTGGAGCAGGGCGACGAGGTCGTCGGCATCATCCTTCAGGAGCGCGCGTTCGGCGAGGATATGGCCGGCGCCTGAGATGCGTTCGGCAAGCGCATCGCCGGATTTGTCCTCGGCGAGGGTGCGGCTGTCAGAAATGGTGAGGAGGGCGATGCGGACGGGCAGGAACGCCCGCGCCTCATCAATCGGCACTAGCAACGCCGCCTGCGGACGTCAGCCGAACGGCCGTCGCGCCGGGAAGCCCTGGGAAGCGCGGCCACAGGCCCTGGGATAAAGCGGCAAGGCTTTTCGCCTGCTCACCAGCCTGCAATTCATACATCCAGTAATTGCGCAGGACGATCGTCACATAGCTGCGGGTTTCCCAATAGGGGATCGATTCGATGTAGAGCAGCGGATCATTATTGTCCCGCGTCCGCGCGTTCCACTCGCCAACCGGTTGTGGCCCGGCATTATAGGCGGCGATCACCTTGGGCAGGAGCCCGCCGGTTTCGCTCATGTCGCGGATCAGTTCGATGAAGCTCTGGCCATATTCGAGGTTGATCGACGGATCGGTGAGCGCGCCGACCGACGCTTCGCCCCGACGACGTGACAGCATGGCGGCCGTGCCGGGCATGACTTGCATCAGGCCGCGTGCGCCCGCCGGGCTGGTGATCGTTGTACGAAATTGCGATTCCTGAAGTGCGTGGGCAAAAACCAATGCCTTGTCGATGCGCCAGCCACCGGCGGGACTCCAGCCTTGAGGCGAGGGATAGCGCGCACTGACAGCGGCCTGTGCGCCGATCGGGCCATTATGTGCCAGCCAAAGCTGGGTCGCAGGCAAATCCATCCGACCAGCAATCGTTGCCAGTCCTGCATGATCGCGGGGGTTTCCGATCCGCGCCTGATAACGGATCAACTGGTCTGCCAGATCCATCTCGCCAATCTCGGCGAGCGCCAGCGCGGCGCGGACATTCGGGCGGGCTTCAATGTTCCCCAGCGCCGATTGATCGATCGGCCGGGTTTTGAGGCCGAGGCGCTGAAGCGCCATCAGGCCGTAAAAGGTTTCGGAATTGACCGCAGCAGCCTTGAGGCGGCCTTCGACGCGTTCGGGATGTCCGGCCGCCATATCGGCTCGCGCGGCCCAGAAATGTCCTGCAGAAACCATTTCAATATCGCTGGAACGTCGTGCTGCAGAAGCGAATGCATCGCTCGATGCTTGCCAATCCTGCTGGCGCCAGGCGGCAAGCCCGGCAACCCAATCGGCCTGCGCTGCCCAATCGCCATATCCGGCGCGGGCCTTGTCGGCGAGGCGACGTGCAGCCGCATCGTCACCCGTCAGATAATAAGACCAGGCAATCCGATCCTGCCATTCGGTCAGCGTATCGGGATCAAGATCGAAACTGGCAACATCGAGAACCGCTTCGGCCTCATTCGGGCGATCGGTTTTCAGGAGCGGAACCATACGGCCGGACATAGCCGTACCGCGCGCGTCCGAGCCGGCGACTTTGCCACGACGCGGAGCAGAACCGAGCCAACGGAGTTCCTGGGGGTTGGGCAGATCCAGAACAGCGGTCGCACCGCGCGACTGAGCCAGACGCGCCAGTGTTTGCGCCTGTGGCAGTTCTGGCGCCTTTTCAGCGAGCGCGGCGAGCGCTTCGCCGGAAACCTTTGGGCTCCCCTTGGCGAGATAGAGTTCGGCACGCGCTACGGGATGAAGCGGGCCTTCGGGCATGGCATCAAGCTTGGCGGCTGCATCGGCCCATTGCCCATCGTGAATGGCCGTAAATATCTCTGTATATTTTTCGCGCGCGTGAGGGCCGAGTTGGGCGGCATAGCTCGTGCGCGCACCCTGCGGACCACTGTCAACCTCGGACGCAGCGAATGCGGGGGCAGTGACAGACAAAGCGAGGAATGCTGCAGCAAAAAGAATCGACTTTGTTGTCACTCTTGGTTTCCCTTGATCAGCATCTGCATGTCTGCCCAGGCATCGGCCTTGCGGCGCGGGCTTTGGAGCAGAAAGCGCGGCGAAAAACTCACCACAACCCCTACACTGCCTGACTCATGGTTAAATTTATGCAAAATTCCACGGGCCTGGGCCAGTTCTATCCCCAGGATGGCACGGCTCACCGCACTTCCCATCAGCCAGAGCTGTTTAGGGGCAACAAGGCCGATGTGGTGGCGAGCAATCTCCCCCAATCTGGAATGGCTTGACGGCGGCAGCAGGCCGGTTGGTACCCGCCCGGGGCAGAGAGCCACGAGATAGGTCGATTGGCGGTCAAGCCCAAGTGCGCCCAACATCCGTTCGAACAGGTCGCTGACCTCACCAGACAGCAAATGTCCGGCATCGGCATCGCCCAGTTCGGGCATATCGATCATGATCATCAGCGCAGCTTGCGGATTTCCGGAAACCGCGATCCGGCGCGCAGACGGCCCTGCTTCCG
>JANLQV010000064.1:0-1627 GCA_031368025.1 Sphingomonadales bacterium
CCCATCATCCCGGCCGTACTCGCGCCGTCGATGCCATATTCAGATCCGGAAATGAATGCCGCCGCATCCGAAGCGAGGAACGTCACCAGTCCTGCAATTTCATCGACCTGGGCCATGCGGCCAAGCGGTGCCATCCCTTCGAACTGAGCCCTGGCTGCGGACGGATCGGGGGCGCGCTCGATCACACCGCGTATCATCTCGGTTTCGACAACGCCGGGATGGATGGTGTTGCACCGGATTTTTGTCTTCTGATTTGCGCAATGAAGGGCAATCGATTTCGATAGCGCGATCAGCGCGCCCTTGGTTGTCGAATACGCAACATAATTGCCCATTGGGCGATAGGCGTTCATCGACGAGTTGAGGATGATCGATCCATGTGCCCCGTCCGGGTTGGCGCGCATCGCCAGCACTGCGTGTTGAGCCGTGAGCATCACCCCGGTCAGATTGATGCCGATCAACCGGGACCAATCCTCATAGGCAATGGTTTCGACGCTACTGTCTCCAATTTCGGTTCCGGCATTTGCAAAAGCGATATCGAGGCGGCCGAATTCGGACCGGATCGCATCCATGATCGGCGCCCATCCATCGGGCTGCTCGACCCGCTGGGCCTTGAACGTTGCGCCGGTTTCTTCGGACAGAGACGCAGCGGCGGCCGCATTCGAACCGGTAAATATGACTTTCGCGCCTTCGGCAACAAAACGCCGAACTGTTCCCGCACCAATGCCTGACGTCCCGCCCGTAATCAGCGCGACTTTTCCTTCAAGTTGACGGTTCATTCGTCCTTCTCCCCAAAATGTCTCAGTTCGCGTACCTGATAGCGAGCGCTGGATCCGCCGGATCGTTCCAGTCTTGCCGCATTGCCCATGTTTCAAGCGAGGTTGGACGATGCGCGAAATGCCTGGCCATTTCGTGCGTGTCCGCGATGAGCGGTGACAGCGTCTGCGTGTTGTACCAGCGATAAAAACTCGCCATCCCATCATAGATTGAAAGCGGCGCTACATCGGGAGAGCCCGTGATCAGCAAGCTCATCGCGGAGGCAAATTCATCCGGAGTCAGACTCTTGAATACAATAGGCCGACCGGCGACCTTGCCCAGACGTGCCGCCACTTCATCGCCGACCAATTCTTCGGGGCCGCCAATCCGGTAGCGGCCATTGAGCAAGTCATCGCGCATCAACGCCTCGACCATATAGGCTGCGATATCGTCAAGGCAGATCCATGAGATCTTCAGGTCAGGTTTGGCGGGATAGGCAAATATGCCCTTGCTCACGATCGAGGGTTTGTTCCAACTGCGGATCATGTTGTCCATGAACACTTTCGGCTCGAAAATGGCATAGTCGCATCCGCTTTCGATGATCGCCTGTTCTATGTCTCGACGACCGTCATGGGCGGGATTTCCGATATCATGATCCTCGACATGGCAGCTTGTGTTGAAGACGATTTTCTTCAAGCCGTTTGCTTTTGCAGCTGCAGCGATGTTGACGCCGAGCTTTTTTGCCAACGCGCGGTCAAACACAAATGGCAAATGTGTCGCTATTGCATCCATGCCCTTCGCCGCCGCAACGAGCGATGCCATATCATAAAGATCTGCCTCAACGGTTTCGACATCGGCGAATTCGGTTTTGGCA
>JANLQV010000123.1:0-7046 GCA_031368025.1 Sphingomonadales bacterium
GGCGGCAGCGCTGGCCGTGTCGGTTCTGCTCGCGGCCGCAGGACTGACCGTTTACCTGATCGCCCCGGCCGTGCCATCGCTACGCTGGCTCGTTACGCCCTTGTTTCTCGGAGCGATCGTTACTCCGGGCATGCTTGCGGTTGAATTTACGCGCCGTTGGCTGTTCAAGATCGATCGCGCCGATCTCGTTGCGGCCTTTGCCCTCATCTATTTCTGTGTTCTCACAGGTTCCGCGATTGTCGCAACGCGCTTCAGTTCCGATGCCAGCGCAGGCGCATTCACCTGGGCAGCCGCCAGCCTCAGCGTGACCGTTCTTGCATTGTGTGTTTTGCGACCGGTTCGCGTTTTGCGCGCGGCTATGGGACGGATCATCCATGATCACCGAAGCGAGGCAGGCTGGCTCGCATCGGCAAATTTGCCGTATTCGGTGTATAGCAGTGCCACGATAGTGATCTTGATCGGGATGCTGATCGGTCCGGCTGCGGCGGGAATCTTTACTGCCGCGCGAACTTTGACCAACCCGGCAATGAGCATCGTATCCGCGATCGATTCGACGGACAAACCCAGGGCAACACGTGCCCTTGCCGAATCCGGCATGCCGGGGCTGCAACGTGCGGTTACACGAACACGCGCACTGATCGCGCTGACAACCGGAGCCTATCTCGGTGCGGTTGCGCTTTGGGCCGACCAGCTGGCGATGCTGGTTTATCACGAACACTATACCAACGTGACCGTCGAAGTGCGGCTGCTCGCGCTTGCCTTTTTTCTTGCCGGTCTCAACCAGCCGTCGGAAACGCGCCTGATCGTATTGAAAGCGGGCAGGGCGATGCTGATCGTACGTTCGATCACAGCCCTGTTCGCGATTGTTAGCCTGGCTGTCGCCTCATCCTGGGGCGTTGCCGGAATGGCGATCGCAGTCGCTGGAATCCAGATGCTCAACCTCTTGTTGTTGTGGCTCGCAGAACGTCGCGTTGTTTTTCAAGGGATCTCCCAATGATCGCAAATAGTGTCACGCACCCAAGATTTTCGATCATTATCCTGACCTATGCGCGTGAGGCGATCCTCGCCGAAACGCTGGAGAGACTTGCAGGGCATCTGCAGGGTCGATCGGACTATGAACTGCTTCTTGTCGACAACAATATCGAAGCGGTCGGACGCGCCGCGCAACTCGCGCCCTTCAATGCCGCCAAGGTGCTCTGGGATGGGCGCAACAAGGGTGTTGCCGCTCGCAATCACGGCATTGATGTTGCGCGCGGTGAGTTCATCATCCTGCTCGATGATGATGTTTTCGTTGATACGCCGGACTTTCTTGACCGGTTTGGCGCGCTATTCGATGCCGAAGAAACCCTTGGTTCGGTCACTACGCGAAAATATGTGCGCGGCGAGACACGCCGCAGGCTTGACTTGATTCCCCATACAGACAAATCGGTCGACCTGACCCGGCCATTCCATACGTTCCGCTTCGTTGGCGGCTGTGTTGGCTTCAGGACATCGATGTTGCGCGAAGTCGGCGGGTTCCTTCCCGATTTTTTTTACGGTCTCGAGGAAGTCGAGTTGGCCTACCGGATTATCGATGGCGGATGGACGATCCGTTATGAGCCGGACATCGTTTCCGAAGAACTCGAACATCCAGCCGGCCGACGTCCGAAGCGCGAGGTGCAGACGGATCGTCTCGCGAACAAATATATCATCAGCTACCTCCGGATGCCCCAGCCCTGGTTGTTGCTCAACATGGTCGCCTTCACACCCTATCTTCTCTATTTTGCAGGGGGAGAGGCCAGTGTTTCCGGGGCGGTTCGTCAGTTTGCAGCATGGTTGCGCAAATCCGACCGACCCCGCCGTCGGCCGATTGGCAAGGCGGCAACACGATACATCCGCGCCTGTGGCGGTTCGACATGGCGATAGAAGGTCATATCGGCAACATTGCTGCTGTGATGCTTTCGCTTGCGGTGACGTTGGCTACCCCGGCCTGCGGAAAAGCTGGCCCGCAACCAACGCTTGACCGGTCCGGCCTGTCTCTCACATTCGAAGAAACATTCGACCGTGTGCCGAGCTTTTGGGATGCGAGGAAGCAACCGGAAGGCCGCTGGAAAACGAATTTCTTCTTTGGCGTGCAAGACCCTGATCACCCCATGGCCTGGACCTCGCGGACAATTGAGGGAAATGGCGAGTTGCAATATTATGCAAGCCCGTTCGCGCTGCGATCGCCGTTTGAATGGAAGGATGGGATCCTCTCGATCGTGGCGCGAAAGACCCCGGCGGAAGGCCGTTCCCGCGTGCATGGATTGCCCTATTTGTCGGGATTGCTCACGACCGAAAAGTCGTTCAGCCAATCGGGAGGTTATTTCGAGGCGCGCATAGCGCTGCCATCGGGCCGCGGTCTGTGGCCTGCATTCTGGTTGCTGCCGGATCCAAAAATCGAAAACGGCAATCCGGTCCATCCCGGTGGCCAGGAAATTGACGTGTTCGAGTCCATTGGTGAACCTGGAACCCTCTACCAGACGGTATTTACCGATCGCGCAGGTGCGAAGGTGAAGGATGCCCAGACCTTCGAGACATCTGCCGATCTTGGGGCGTTTCATACTTATGGGGTGCTTGTAACGAAGGCCAACATCGTCTGGTATTTTGACGATCTGGAAGTGCGACGGGTCGCGAACAAGGATTTTGCGCGACCCGCCTATCTGCTGTTGAATCTCGCGGTTGGCGGAAATTGGGCCGGACCGCCGGATGCTCGAACCAACTTTCCTGCTGCGATGCGGATCGATTGGGTTCGCGCCTATCGGCTGGACGGCAAAGCGCAATGATCGCAGACGCACGCGCCGCTGGGCTTCCCGATCGGATCGAGGCTGACCTCGTCATTGTGGGGGCAGGCGCCGCCGGAATTGCGCTTGCTCTCGATCTTGCCGACACATCGATGCGTGTGGTGGTGGTTGAAGCGGGCGGCCCGAAATATTCATCGACGATCCAGGAATTCTATCGCGGCGAATCTGTAAAACCTGCTGCGCACAGCCCGGTGGATATGTATCGTCGCCGTGTATTCGGCGGATCGACGACGTTATGGGGTGGGCGTTGCATACCGTTCGACCCCATGGATTTCGAACATCGTCCCTGGATGAAATACGCGCGGTGGCCGATCAGCTATGAGGAGATGGCAGGCCATTTTCCGAGTGCCATGGCGATTGTCGAAGCCGGACTGCCGGAATTCCATGCCGAAGCTGCGCTTGAGGGGCAGGCGGCAATGGTTGCCGGAGTGGCGAACGAAGACGTGGTTCTGGATCGGATCGAGCGATTCAGCCGGCCGACCGATTTCGGAGAGCGATACCGCGAAAGCCTTGCGAGCGCTACGAATATCCGCGTTTTCACCAATGCGCCGACGACCCGGATCCTGCTTGCTGACGATGGCACCGCCGCGGGGGTGCAGGTCAACGTCGATGGCAGGACAACGAGAATCGCTGCATTGCGTGTGGTCCTTGCGGCGGGTGGGATCGAGACGCCACGCTTGCTCCTCGCGGGCAACGATGCGCGCCCACAGGGTCTGGGCAATGAACACGATCTGGTCGGGCGGTTCTACCAATGCCATCTGGAGGGGGAGGTTGGCCGGTTGCAATTTCTTTGCCCGCAAGAGCAGATCAGGCAGGATTATCAGCGATCGCGGGACGGCATTTACTGTCGGCGCTATATGTGGCTTTCACCAGATGCGCAGCGCAGGCACAAACTCGCCGGGTTGGTCATCCGCCCCGCCCATCCCGGCATCGTTGATCCAGATCACCGCGATCCGGTGCTATCGGCGATGTATCTCGCAAAAGCATTCATCGTTCCGGAATATGCACGAAAAATGACTGCGCTTGAACATCACGCGCGGGCCAAGCGCGGCGGGTCTGCGCTGAACTATCATGCGGCGCACTTTCGCAACCTGTTACTGGGCTCTCCGCGGCTTGCGGCCTTTGCTTATGATTGGACCCGGCGCCGTATCCTTGCCGACCGCAAACTTCCATCGGTCGTGCTGTCCAATCGTGACGGCATCTATCCGGCTGACATGAATGGCGAGCAGGAGCCCAATTACGACAGCCGGGTCATGCTTGGCGCCGAGCGTGATGCTCTTGGTATGCGACGCGTGCGTATCAATTGGCGTGCGACACAAGCTGATTACGGGAGAATGCTGGGTGGGCTTAGGGTCATCGCCAGAGCATTCGAGGCCAGCGATACGGTGCGGCTTGATCTCTCGGGCGTCGACGAATCGTCTCTTTCACAGACCATTGTCCCGATTGGAGGGCACCATGTCGGAACGACACGGATGGCAGATGATCCGCGCTCGGGTGTTTGCGATCGGAACGGCGAAGTGTTTTCGGTTCCCGGACTGTTTGTTGCGGGCTCTGCCGTCTTTCCAACCTCGAGTTTTGCAAATCCCACACTGACTTTGATTGCCTTGACGCTGCGCCTTTCGAGCCATCTGAAACGAACCGCGCCTCGGCAGGCCCAGCGCCAAGAGTCCATTCTTGCAGGAGCCTTTCATGCGTAGCGCGCTCGTCCAGGACGCAAACATGTTTCTGTCGCGTTGGGGGGCTTCGCGCAAACCCCGTTGGATGCTTTGGGGACGTCTGCTTTTCCTCACGCCGGGGTTTCAATTCGTGTTCTGGCTTCGGGTCCAGCGTTCTTTGGCTGCGGTTCCCTTGGTCGGCCCGGCTCTGCGTCGGGTGATCTGGTACTGCACGACGATCTGGTTTTCGTGCGACGTCGACCCGCAGGTGGAAATTGGCGCCGGCCTCTATACGCCTCACCCGCTCGGCATCGTGATCGGCGGAGGCGTAAGGATCGGAGAGAATGTCTCGATCCTGCAAAATGTTACACTCGGTCGGGTTGCAACAGAACATCTCGATCCAACGATTGGCGATGATGTGGAAATCGGTGCTGGAGCGGTGGTCCTTGGTGCTGTTCATGTGGGGCGTGGCGCGAAGGTTGGTGCGAACAGCGTTGTGCTGAAGGATGTGCCAGCGGGAGCGATCGCAGTGGGTGCCCCGGCACGCGTGATCATTCGGGCTGCTCGGTCTGAAGCGATTGCCGACGATCGAGACCTTGTCAACGTTGAGAGGGTCATCGGTTGAACGCGATACTGATCCGCGACGCGGAAATGTTCCTCAAGCGATGGGGGGCGACGCGTAAGCCAAACTGGATGCTCTGGCTGCGCCTGATTTTTTTGACGCCGGGTTTCCAGTTCATATTCTGGTTGCGGATGCAACGCGCTGTTTCGTCTGTTCCTTTTGTCGGGCCCGTCCTGCGCCGCATTCTGTGGTACTGGACGAGGATCTGGTTTTCGTCCGAAGTGGATACCGATGCCCGGATCGGACCGGGCTTTTATATGCCTCACCCGCACGGGATCATCATTGGCGCGGGTGTGCGGATCGGCGAGAATGTCTCGATACTGCAACGGGTAACACTGGGTCGTGCTGGTGATAATCACGTCTATCCGGTGATCGGTAACAGGGTGGAAATTGGCGCAGGCGCGGCGGTGCTCGGCGCAATCCATGTGGGCGATGGCGCAAAAATTGGCGCCAACAGTGTCGTTCTGAAAGACGTGCCGGCAGGCGCGGTTGCGGTGGGTGCCCCGGCGCGATTGATCCTGCGACACGCCGGCAAGGAGTAGCGCGGATGCGGACCAAGCTCCCATTCGACCTGAAGGCGGCTCGCGGTGCGCCTGAACTCGATCGGTTTGGCTTTCCTGTCCAACGATCCAGTCGATCCGCTTCGACGGCCGATGGGGCAAGTTCGGCGCCAGTCTTCTGGGTGTTTGTGGTCATTGCGATCAGCGTCACCCTTCTCCAGAAAATCGGATATGGTTCCTCGCCCGATGCCATCGTTCCACTCGTCGTTCCGCTGACGCTTGCCGCATTGGTCGCGGGCCTTGCTTTTGCCAGACCTGTTTTCGATACTGGCCGACTGGCGCTGTACTTCCTGTTTGTCATTGTATCGGGGCTCAGCACGGCATTTTTTGCGATAAACTATTCGTTCAAGAGCTTTGCGCTTTACGCAATCCTCTATCTTCCGATGACAATCGCATTCCGCGTGTCCGACGCAACCTATCGGCGTTGCATGAGTTTCTTTTGCAACCTTATGCTGGGGGTTGTCGGAATCGTGCTTGTCCAGCATGCGATTCAGCTGACCATCGGTTGGCAATATTGGCCCAATCTCGATGAGATTTTACCTAAAAGCCTGCTGATCCCGTTCTTCAACTATGTCCAGCCGATCGTTTGGGGCATGAACTATATGAAACCCAACGGCGTATTCTTCCTCGAAGTGTCATTCCTGTCGCAATTCATCGCGCTGGCACTCGGGGTCGAGATTGTCCTGTTCAAACGCTGGTGGAGCGTCGCGGTGTTGACTGGAGCCGTGTTCATTACCTTTGCCGGAACGGGCCTCCTGCTTTTGCTTCTGACGATTCCCGTGCTTGTCGGCAGAGTCTCGATCCGCAACATGATGCTTTCGATCATCGTATTTGCGCTGGTCGGGTGGCTGGCCTGGTGGCTGGGGTGGGTTGATCTCGTCTCTCACCGGTTCACGGAATTCGACCGTTCCGGCGCGAGCGCGAACATGCGCTTCGTCGAGCCGTTCAATCGGCTTGCTGCTTTTGTCAGCGAGCCTCAATCGCTTTACCGTGGAATCGGAGCGGGCCAGATTGAAAAGGCTCTCAACTTCCAGTGGTGGCCGATCACCAAGGCGATTCTGGAATATGGGATTATCCCCGGGATCCTGTTCTACGCCTTTTTCCTTTATGCGATGTTCAATCGGGCGCCGAGCCTCAGGATCGCCTATATGCTGGTCATCTGGTTCAGCTTTGAGGGCGCGTTGCTCACCGCAGTAAACCCGATCGCCTGTGCGCTCCTGTCCACAATGTTTATGGTCGGACGACGAAAAGGGTAGGCCGGTCGCGCTTTTCCTTTGAACGGTTGACACGCGGGTTCTTCACGCGCCAAATTCCGGAAGATGACAGTGGAGGACAGGGCCGGTGAATTCATCTCGACAAAGCAGCGCGCGCAAGGTTGGAATGCTGG
>JANLQV010000134.1:0-2241 GCA_031368025.1 Sphingomonadales bacterium
GCTTCGGCTTTGGGGGAACGAATGCCAGCCTGGTGATGCGGCCGGTCTGATGTCGCGTTTCCTGGCCCTGCTGGCCGCGCTGCTGCTCGCGGCCTGTTCGGGCGGGGCGGACAGGGATGTGACTGTCGTGGTGCCGCCGGGTTCAAGCCTGAAGGCTGCAGCCGCGGTGCTCGAGAAGGAGGGCGCGGTCGATTCCGCTTCGTCCTTCCTGCGCTATGCCAAAATTTTTGGTTCGTCTGCACCGATCAAGCCCGGCGAATATGCGATCAAGGCAGGGATGGACGACGGCGATGTGCTGGCCCTGCTCCAGTCGGGCAAGACCAAGCAGCGCTTCGTCATCATTCCCGAAGGCACACCGAGCGTGATCGTGGCGGACAAGCTGCTGGCGGCCGAATATCTGACTGGCGGCGTGGAAGTGCCCGCCGAAGGTTCGGTCCTGCCCGACGGCTATTCTTATACGCGCGGTGAAAAGCGGAGCGCCGTTCTCAAGCGGATGCAGGATGCAATGATCAAGACGCTGGCCGAAGCCTGGGCCAGCCGCAAACCGACTACGGTTGCGCGCAGCCCATCCGAGGCTATCATCCTCGCGGCGATCGTCGAAAAGGAAACGGGCAAGGCCAGCGAGCGACGGATTGTTGCGGGCGTTTATTCAAACCGTGTGCGGCTGGGGATGAAGTTGCAGGCCGATCCGACGGTGATCTATCCGGTGACGCTGGGACGACCCTTGGGGCGGCGGATTTTGAAATCCGAACTTGCGGCGGATAATGGGTATAACACCTACGCCAAGGTCGGTTTGCCGATCGGCCCGATTGCGAATCCGGGCAAGGCATCAATCGAGGCTGTGCTTGATCCGGCGCCGACGCATGCGCTCTATTTCGTTGCGGATGGCACGGGCGGGCATGTGTTTGCTGATACGCTTGCGGGGCATAGTGCCAATGTGGCGAAATGGTATGCGCTTAGGCGGGCGCGGGGGGAGATGTAGGGCCGCCAATTTCCTTTTCAGCTGCGCACGAGGCGGCCGGGCCGTGCGCCTGTGTCCTTGTCGTTCTTGCGGGTTTGCACACCGTTGACATAGGTTGCCAGATAGCCGGAGGCCGGTTGCAGGATGCGTGAGCCGCCCGCCGGGAGATCGCGGCGCACCTCAAGCGAACCGAGCGACAGCCGGTCGAAATCGATCACATTGATATCCGCCCGTTTGCCGACTTCGATCGAGCCACGATCGGTCATCCCGTAAAGATCGGCATTGCGCTTGGTCTGTTTGGCGACAAGATATTCAAGGGGAATGGTCTCGCCACGGGTGCGATCCCTCGACCAATGGATCATCTGGTAGGTGGGGGCGACACCGTCGAAGATCAGGTTCACATGCGCGCCCGCATCGCTCAACCCCGTAATTGTATCGGGATGGGTCAGCATTTCGCGCAATACGTTGAAATTGCGATCATGAAAGTTGGAGCCGAGAGCGATGGCGAAATTCCGCCCCTCATTGCCGATGAGAAAATCATAAAGAAATTCCTCGTCGCTCTGGCCGGCGGCTTTTGCGCGTTCGGCAAAGCTCTTGTCCGCCGTTGGTTCATAGTCGATCGGGTGATCAAGCGCGAACATGCGCTTCGCCTTGCCCTGGAACAGCTGATAGGCATTGGCTGTCATGCCTTTCCGGCCGGTGCGAATATCGGGTTCCGATAGAATGGCGGCCCGCACCTCTGGCTTGTGCATTTCGGCGAGCCTTTGTGCCAGCGGCAGCCCGGCAATCTCCATATAGGTCGGGCGCCGTTCGAACAGATGATAGGTTTCGATATTGGTGACGAGCCCGATCGGTCGTGACGCGACTTGGGGGTAGAGTTGCGAATGTGCCGCATTGGCCACTTCGACCTTGTCCAGCACATCGCGCCACATCCGGGGATCTTCGTCATGCTGCACCAATGTGAAAGTCACCGGGCGCTTGCTGGTGCGGGCGATGCGATCAATCAGGTCGATTTCTTCGTGTAGCGTATGCTGTTCGCCGCCCAATATCTTCAACTCGCCAACGGTTCCTGCAGGGATCAGTTCGAACACCCCACAGCCAGCCCGCGCCATCGCTTCGGCGAGCATCATGACTTCCTCATCAGCCGCAAAGGTGCCGGGAATGGGAGCCCCGCCAATCGTGCGATGGCCTATTGTCCGCGAACTCGAAAAGCCGATGGCGCCTGCTTTCAGCCCTTCTTCAACCAGCTGTGACATCCTGGCCATGTCATCGGGCGTTGC
>JANLQV010000188.1:0-3628 GCA_031368025.1 Sphingomonadales bacterium
GGCCTCGTGCCAGTTGGCCCCCGGCGTTTCTGGTGAGGTGATCGTGGTCGCCACCACGGTCGATGCGGATGGCAATGTCGCGCGCGCTGTCAAAACCGTGTGGCTTGCCGGTGAGGATGAAAGGTGGTTCGGCGGTGATAATTGTGACCGGATGGACCTGATCCCCGAAGCCAAGAGTTACAAGGCGGGCGATACCGCCAAATTCCAGGTGCGGATGCCGTTCCGCGAGGCGACTGCGCTGGTCACGGTTGAACGCGAAGGCGTTCTGTCGAGCTACGTCACCGAACTTTCTGGCAAGGATCCGGTCATCAAGGTGCCGATGCCCGGTGCCTATGCGCCCGATGTCTTCGTTTCGGTTCTGGCCGTGCGCGGGCGGGTGAGTGGCTGGCGACAATGGCTGGCGGAGACTGCGAAGGAGTGGAACCTGCCCTTCTTCAACCGCGAAGGCGGTGGGGTGACGGCGCTCGTTGATCTCGCCAAGCCGAGTTACCGGCTCGGCATCGCCAAGGTGAAAATCGGCTGGGAAGGGCATCAGCTTGGCGTCAAGGTGAAGGCCGACAAGGCGAAATATGGCATCCGCGAAACGGCGGGCGTCGATATTGCCGTGACCGAACCGGGCGGCAAACCGGCCAAATCTGCGGAAATTGCTTTTGCGGCGGTCGATGAGGCTTTGCTCCAACTCTCGCCCAATGACAGTTGGAAACTGATCGACGCGATGATGGGCGAACGACCCCTATCGGTGCTGACCTCGACCGCGCAGACACAGGTGGTCGGCAAGCGGCACTATGGCAAGAAGGCCGTCGAAGCTGGTGGCGGCGGGGGCGATGCCTCGGCGGTGACGCGCGATGATTTCAAGCCTGTGTTGCTCTGGCGCGGGCGGGTGGCGCTTGATGCAAAGGGCCGGGCGAAGATCCCGGTTGCGCTGTCGGACTCGCTTTCCGCCTTCCGGCTGGTGGCGATTGCCAATTCTGGCGCGGGGCTGTTTGGCACGGGCGAAGCGACCGTGCGGACGAGCCAGGATTTGCAGCTGTTTTCCGGCTTGCCGCCGCTTGTGCGGACGGGCGACTGGTATGGCGCGAGCTTCACGTTGCGCAACGCGTCGGACAAGCCGATGAAAGTCACGGCGACGGTCAATGTCACGCCGAGCGTAGCGAAGGGTGAGCCGCTGACCGTAATGATCCCTGCGGGCGGCGCGGTGCCGGTGACGTGGAACCTCACCGCGCCCGAAGGCGTTGGCAAACTCGACTGGACGGTCGAAGCCAAATCCTCGAACGGCAAGGCAATCGACCGGATCGCGGTTTCGCAGGACGTGATCCCGGCCGTGCCCACTGAAGTCTGGGCGGCGACGCTCGCCCGCGTCGGCAACGGCGTGCCGATCCCGGTTGCAGCACCCGCAGGGGCGTTGCCGGGTGGATATGTCGATGTGAAGCTGACAGATACGCTTGCCCCGCCGCTTTCCGGGGTGCGCGGTTATATGAGCGATTATCCGTATAATTGCTTCGAACAGCGGCTTTCGCGCTCCGTCGTTCTTGGAGACACTGGCGCGTGGACAGTGCTGGCGGGCGAAATCCCGGGCTATATGGATAGCGACGGACTGCTCCGTTACTTCCCCATGGAACGGATTCAAGGTTCGGAGGCGCTGACCGCCTATGTGCTCTCGATGACGGCCGAGGCTGGTTACGCCGTCCCCGATGCGGCGAAGACTCGGATGATCGAGGCGATGAAGGCGGTCGTTGACGGGCGGCTGGCGCGCGATACCCAATGGGGCGGCGATGCCCGACTGAACCGGATCGCGGCGCTGGCTGCGCTGGCGCGAAACGGGGCCTCGACCCCGGCGATGCTGGGGGCGATCAACCTTGCACCCGCCGATATGCCGACTTCGGCGCTGACCGACTGGCTGGTCGCGATCGACCGGACCAAGGGTGCCAACACCAATCTGCGGGTGACCGCGGAACGTACGCTGCGTCAGCGGATCGTTTATGAAGGTTCGCGGCTCGACCTGGCGGATGCGGCCAATGCACCGTGGTGGATGATGAGTTCGGGCGATGAAATGTCGATCAGGGCATTGCTCGCGGTGCTCGGCCGTCCGGGCTGGGGCGATGAAGGGCCCAAGATGATGATCGGCACGGCGCTCCGGCAGCGGCGGGGCCATTGGGATACGACGCCCGCCAATGCGTGGGGTACGATTGCCACGCGGCGGTTTGCGACGCTGTTCCCGGCAACGGCGGTCAGGGGCGTGACGACGGTCAGCCTTGCGGGGCAGAGCCTGACCCAGAATTGGCCGATGCTTTCGGATGGGGGGTCGCTGCGGCTGAAACTCCCTGCCGCAATGGCTCCGCTGATGCTCTCGCAATCGGGCGGGGCCGGGCCGTGGGCGATGGTCAGCGTTTATGCCGCCGTGCCGCTGCAACAGCCGCTGTTCGCAGGCTACAAGATGACCAAATCGGTCGCGATCCTCGGCCAGAAAGTGAAGGGCCAACTGACCCGAGGCGATGTTCTGAAAATCACGATCACGGTCGATGCGACCGCCGAGCGCAACTGGGTGGTCGTGAGCGATCCGGTGGCACCGGGGGCAACGATCATCGGCGGTCTTGGCGGGCAATCGGCAATCCTCGGCGCGGCAGCGTCGGGCGGGGAAGGCGTCCAGCCGTCCTATGTCGAACGCGGCAAAGATGCGTGGCGCGGCTATTTCGAATGGGTGCCGCGCGGGCGCTTCGTGACGGAATATGCCGTCCGGCTGAATGGCACCGGCAATTTCAGCCTCCCGCCGACCCGGGTCGAGGCGATGTATTCGCCCGACATCCGCGCGCAGGTGCCGAACAAGCCGATCACGGTGGCGATGCGGTGATCAGGTTGCGTCGCTGGCGGATATGGCTTCCGGTCGGCGTCCTGTTGGCGGCGCTTGGTTTCTGGCTGGCCACCATCCCCCCGCTGCTGCCCAGTCATGACAAGGTGGTGGCCGTGTGGAAGCCCAGCGAGTCCTGGCTCTACGACCGTAACGGCCGGTTGCTCGACAGCCAGCGGGTGAATTTCCGCGCGCGACGGCTGGCGTGGGTGCCGTTGAAGGACATCGCACCGGTGCTGGTCGAAACCGTGATTGCCTCGGAGGACAAGAGATTCCGCGAACATGGTGGGGTGGATTGGCTGGCGATTGGCAGTGCGGCCAAAGCGCGGTTCTCGGGCGAACGATCACGCGGGGCGAGCACCTTGTCGATGCAGGTCGCGGCGTTCCTTGCGCCAGACCTTGCCGCACCCGGCGCGCGAAGCTGGTTCGACAAGCTGCGCCAGATGCGCGCGGCGCGGTCGCTCGAAGATCGCTGGTCCAAGGATGAGATCGTTGAAGCCTATCTCAATCTCGCTGGCTTCCGTGGGGAATCACAAGGCATTGGCGCGGCGGCGCTGAACCTGTTCGGCAAGACGCCCGCGACGTTGACCACCGACGAAGCCCGGCTGGTTGCGGCATTGCTGCCCGACCCTTCAGCCTTGGCGGGCGAGATTGCCGCGCGGGCCTGTCGTGGCAAGCCCGCCGATTGCGGGCGATTGCGCGAAATGGCCAATGCGATGCTCGGCAATCAGCGGCAATTGGCACTCGATCCCAATCTCGCGCCGCATCTTTCTGTGAAGCTGC
>JANLQV010000199.1:0-3923 GCA_031368025.1 Sphingomonadales bacterium
GAAGCAGGGCCCGCAACGGGGCGACGAGCGCAAAAAGCGCAGGATGCATGACCGGGCATTCGCGCAGATTGACAATGCGATGGCTTCCGGCCTCGTTGAATCCGATCTGCACGTCCCGCCCCTTGCGTTCAACAGCTAGGCTGACGCGACGGCGCGCATTTGGCGGCGAAATATGAGGTGTGCTGAATGGCGGTGTCTCGATGCCCTGTGCAGCAAGCGCGCCGTTAATCCTGTCGATCAGGAAATCCGAATAAGCCACATCGTCGACATGCTGAAGTTGGCAGCCTCCGCATGCCCCGAAGTGACGACAAACAGGTTCAATGTGATGCGGACCTTGTTCCACGCGCCCATCGGCGAAGATCACGTCACCCGGCGCCGTTCGGGGATGATAGCTGCCATCATCACCCAAGCCATCGCCGCGCCCAGCAAGGGATACGATACGCGTCATCGGCAGCGCGCGAGAGCCTTGGGCACCCAAGCCGGAAGATCGTCAGCAATCAGCCCCGGCCCGGCCAGTCGGGCAGCCTCCCCATGCAACCACACCCCTGCCGACGCGGCTTGAAAGGGAGCAAGGCCGTTTGCCAGGCACCCGGCGATCAAGCCGGCAAGCACATCGCCCGTGCCGGCGCTCGCAAGCCAGCCCGGGGCATCGACAGCGACATGGATTCGCCCGTCTGACGCCGCAATCACGGTGTCCGCTCCTTTCAGGACGATCACCGCTCCCGATTTTGCGGCAGCAGCGCGCGCGCGATCAATCTTGCTACCGGACTCTTTGCCAAACAGCGCCGCGAATTCGCCACTATGCGGCGTCATGATCATCGGCGTCGCACGTCTGTGCAAGTCCAACAATTCTGCGTTGGTCAACAAGCCAAGCGCATCAGCGTCAAGGACGAGAGGATGGCCCGTGTGCAGCGCTTGATCGAGTTGCGCGCGCGCGGTCGTCTCACGTCCAAGGCCGGGTCCGATGAGCAGCGCCCCGACGCGATCATCCAAAGCAATTGCAGGCCATTCCCGATGCACAAGTGCGTCGGGCCCGTGTCCTTCAAGATTGGCCGCAACCACATAGCCCGCAGTGCGCATGGCAGCGCGCGCAGCAAGTGCGGCAGCGCCAGCCATCTGGCCACCAACCACCGCGACAAGGCCGCGCCGGTATTTGTGATCCTGCGGGCCGGGCGCTGGCAATACGGGACGATCAAGGACATGAGCGGTGCTTGATGTCGAAACTCCAATATCTGCGACCTTCGTCAAGCCGCAAAGACTGGCCGCCGGGAAAAGAACATGCGCTGGCTTGAGTGCACCGAGTGCGAGTGTAATATTGGCAGGAACCCCACCCAAATCAGCCCCATCGTCAGTTCCGACACCGCTCGGCAGGTCAACGGCAACCACAAAGCGCGCGGCATCGGCAAGCCGCTTGAGGGGGTCGCAAATGTTGCCGCCCAGCGGCCGGGAGAGCCCCGTGCCAAACAGGGCATCGACCAACACGGGTGCTGGCTGGGCATCGCGCAGCGGCTCTAACCCGCCCATCCAGCCATTTCGCGCCGCAATCGCAGCCTGAGTTGCGGGTTCGCCACTGGCCGCAACGTGCACATCGATCCCGCGTTCCGCCAGTTTGCGCGCTGCAACATAGCCATCGCCGCCATTGTTGCCGGGGCCGCAAAGGATCAGGGTCGGCCTGTCTCCACCAAAGCGCCATACGGCTTCGGCCACGGCTTCCCCTGCCCGCTCCATCAAGGCTTCCACGGAAACCCCGCTCGCTATCACCGCATTTTCAGCGCCGCGCATTTCTGCGGCGGTCAGAATAGGGCCGACCGCGCGCATCATTGCGATTTTCCTGAAGCCTTGACCGTTGCAGGAAGCCGGTAACGATCACTGCCGACCGCCACTTCAACCATGCCATCGTTTAGCGGCGTGACCAACGCTGGCTCCGCTCCGTCTGCGGCGATGACGCCGCGGCCGTCCTTGGTGACCAGCAAGCGGCGGAACCCGCCGCCGGGGCTTGAGATGGTCAGTATCAGCCCTTGTTCGCTGATCTCTCTCTGGATTTCACATGTCGGTTCAAAGGCTTTACCTCCCTCGACCATGCAAGCCACAAGAGAGGCGTCAGCGCCAGCCACAATATTGCGGTCGTGGGACCCACCGCAAGCTCCAAGTAAAACGCAGAAAGTGAAGCTAAATATCCGCATAGACGTGTTTTTCCGACCTGGCCCCCGGGTGCGTCACTGCACCTTTCCAGGCAGGCCCGACATTTTGGGCAAAGCGCCACAGTGCGCCAGACTGATAGTCATTTTCGCGCGGCTGCCACTTCGCCTTGCGCGCCGCCAGCACATCGGCAGGCACATTCAGGTCAATGGTGCCATTGACGGCATCGATGCTGATCTCATCACCTTCCTCAATCAGAGCAATTGGCCCACCCTCAGCGGCTTCGGGGCCGACATGGCCGATGCAGAAACCGCGCGTCGCGCCGGAAAAGCGGCCATCGGTGATGAGGGCCACCTTCTCGCCCATGCCAAGGCCATAGAGCGCGGCGGTGGTGGATAGCATCTCGCGCATCCCAGGCCCGCCCTTTGGTCCTTCATAACGAATGACCACGACCGAGCCCTCCCTGATCTGCCGCGCTTCGACGGCGGCAAAGGCGTCTTCCTCACAATCGAAGACCTGCGCCGGGCCAGTAAATTCCAGCCGGGTCATGCCCGCGACCTTCACGATTGCCCCGTCAGGCGCGAGCGAGCCTCTCAGGCCGACGACTCCCCCGGTCGGGGAAAGCGGCGCGGTCGCCGGATGGATTACCTTCTGATCAGGATTCCAGGTGATTTTGTCGATATTCTCACCGAGCGTCTTGCCCGTAACAGTCAGGCAATTGCCGTGAAGCAGACCTTCGCCAAGCAGCGATTTCATGAGCATGTAGATGCCGCCAGCTTCATACATATCCTTGGCGACATAGTTTCCGCCTGGTTTGAGATCGGCCATATAAGGCGTGGTCTTGAAGATTTCAGCGACGTCGAACAGATTAAACTCCAGCCCGGCTTCATGCGCCATTGCGGGCAGATGCAATGCGCCGTTCGTCGAACCGCCGGTGGCTGCGACGATCCGTGCGGCATTTTCGAATGCTTCGATCGTGCAGATGTCGCGCGGGCGGATGTTCTTTGCCAGCAATTCCATCACCTGCACGCCAGCCGCATGGGCGACCTGGTCGCGCGTCGAATAGGGCGCAGGCGCCATATTTGAATTCGGCAGCGAAAGGCCGATGGCCTCGGCAACGCAAGCCATCGTGTTGGCCGTATATTGCCCGCCACACGCGCCGTGCCCCGGACAAGCCACCTTTTCGAGCGCATGAACTTCGGAAATCGGGCAGGCACCGGCTACGAATTTTCCAACAACCTCAAATACATCGACGACCGTCACGTCTCGGTCCTGATAGCGACCCGGCAGGATCGATCCGCCATAAACGAAGATGGAAGGCACGTTGAGCCTGAGCATCGCCATCATCATGCCGGGGAGCGATTTGTCACACCCTGCAAAGCCGAGAAGTGCGTCATAGCAATGCCCGCGTACTGACAGTTCGACCGAGTCTGCAATCACTTCACGGCTGACAAGCGAGGATTTCATTCCCTGGTGCCCCATCGCGATGCCGTCGGTCACGGTGATCGTGTTGAACCGCCGCGGCATGCCTCCGCCTTCTTCGACGCCTTTGCGGGCAATATCCGCCTGGTGGTCAAGCGTGGTGTTGCAGGGGGCGGAATCATTGCCCGCTGACGCGATCCCGACGAACGGCCGCGCAATTTCCTCCTCGGTCAGACCCATTGCGTAATAGTAGGATCGGTGCGGCGCGCGCTCCGGTCCCACGGACACATGACGGCTGGGAAGTTTGGATTTATCGAACTGATGGGTCATTGCGCTCTCGCTTTCGGCCCCGGCCTATGCCG
>JANLQV010000235.1:0-6283 GCA_031368025.1 Sphingomonadales bacterium
GCCGTTTTTGTGGAAAAGAACACCGGTAGCGATGTGCGGAACAGCATCCGAACGCCCATAGCGGGCCCTGCCGGGTTGATCGGTGAGGGAAGCTCGTCGATCAGGATACGATAGCTTTGCTCTGTTGTGATCGGTGCTGCAGAAATGCGGGCGACGCGAATGGTGTAGGCTTGTTCCCCCGGGATCGTCATGCTTGGCGGGTTGGCGATCACCTCGCGGGTTGGCTCAAGAACCTCTTCGCCGTTCACCTCACTCCAGCGGAAGATGCGCACCTGAAGGCGAACCGGATCCTTGGATTGATTGGAAAGGCTGACCGCCCCGGCTTTGGCTGGGGCGATAACGAACAGATTGATCGGCGAAAAGCTAAGCGAAAACGCCAGGGCCCCTCCTCCGAGCGATAATAAGGCGACCGCCGTCATACCAAAAACGACGGCCGCCCGAATTTTCGCAGAAGCTCCAGCCATTATCGGCACTAGAATGTTAAGGACGCTTGAATAAGATCTGAGTAGCCGATCGTGGCACCATTTTTAGTAATGGCTTTTGCGGCATTGATTTCTGGCTTGGTCACGCGGCCGTAAATATTCAGTATAACTGGAACGCCAGCAGTAAGTGCCGCTCCGCCATTGACCTTCTGAGGAGTTCCTGGAATATATTCCTGCGCCGCAGTGCGCCCAGGACCAGAATATAATTTAAATTTAATGAATAACGGGCCCGCGCTCGTAGTAGAATCTGCCAATCTATGAAAACCACCACTATCATTTCGCCCAGAATCAATTGAGAATGCGGCGTTTGCCAAATCGGTGTTGCACACAATAGTTGCTGGAGCGCCGCCAGATGTGTTCGTTGCGGCGTCCAAATCTGTGGGATAATTAGCAGCATCGGTAATGGTACCGAAATCGATGACCCCGCCGGTGGCACCTGCGAAAGTGGTGCCGTTAATAGTGCAACTTGGCGCCACGGTTAAAAAAACCACAATATTTGTATTTGTAGTACCACCAACCTGCGCAAACGCTGGCGTAGCCGCACACATCGCAGCCATTCCAGCCGCCGCCATCAAAAATTTCTTATTCATAACTCCAACTCCTGTTACAAAAATTGCCGCACCGTGCGGGCCACCAAACTCAATTCTTAACGTCGTTCTCCAGAGTAATATGTGTGAACCACCGCCTCTGGATGCAGCGTTGCCAAAACCGGCAATTCGATTGATTTCATGATGGCGGTTTGCATCGCCTTCACCCCCGCACACCGACGCGAGCGGGAATGGCCTGACGCGGGAGGAATGCAGGTTCAGCCAATTTGGGCGCATTGCGCAGCAAATCGGGTCCCGGCAAGTCAGTCACATCTGCCATCAGCGCTTCGCCGCGACTGTCCGAAGCGGCATCCGCTTCCGAAGACAGTGAAGAAATCTCTTTCAGCCGCCACGGCCGTGACAGGGACGGCCGACCAAGATGGTATCCCTGCTGCCAGCGCGCGCCGGCGTCGCGGACCAGCGTTTGATCTGCGGCGTTTTCGATCCCTTCGACGATGGCGATTGCGCCGAATGATTCCACGAGCCCGATCAAATGGGCGAGGGTGCGCTGCCCCGTTGGAGATGATTTTGCATGATGGACGAAGAATTTATCGATCTTCACCACATCGGGGGAAAGCGTGAGGATCGAACGCATTGCCGCATGGCCGGTGCCAAAATCGTCAAGCACAATATGGCAGCCAAAGCGATGCAGTTTGCCGATTAAATCCGCAGCTTCGCTGACTGAGCGCATAGGCGCGGTTTCGGTGATTTCAATGAACAGGCTGCGCGCCAATAAAGGCGATTGCGCCAGCGCGTTGAGGCTCTCGTCCCACCATACATCGTCCACCAGGCTCATCGCCGAAATATTGATCCCGAGCTTTCGCGATGTATCGATGCGCAATTCCGCGATCGCCATTGCCAGGACGTGCCGATCGAGCGCCCGGATGAGCCCCAGCCGCTCTAGCGCTTCAACCATTTCCCCCGCAGGCTGCGCCGCGTCATCCGCATTTCCCGCTTGGGGATTTACGATCCGGAGCAAGCATTCGTGATACAGAATCCGCGACGGATCATCCACATCGCGGACCGGTTGCCACGCCAGCACAAGACGGCCATCCGCCATGGCCTCGAACAGGGTGACGGCCAGCGCCATATCCGCGCGATAGCATCGACACCAGGCGTCGTCAGGGAACGCCGGATTACCGTGAACGGTCGATGCTATAATTGCGCAGCCCCCCGCGTCGCTCGTGGGAGCAAGCGAGGCAGTGAGGTGAAAGCGCTGGCCGTCGTACGTGACAGGATGTTCGTTGAGCTGGCGGAGCACATATTCCGCCAACCCAGACTGATCCTTGCCACGTAACACGAATTTCATAACGGTCCTTACATGGTCGGACGCCGCCAATGCAGCGCCCACTCCATAAGCCATATGGATTTGATCCATGTTTTGGATGCACACCGAAAATGCGGGGTGAAGATTTTTTTCCTGACCCTGCCCAATGAGGCGCGGAAGCCCGGCATCTCCCGGTGGCGGGGCGCTTATCGCATTTGATGACACCTGCCCCATGACGGGAAGCTCCCCAACCGCCGAGTCGTGTTCGGCACTTGAGACGGAATAACCAATAGTGTATCAGTCACTTTCCAGGCCCAAAGCGCCCGGTCTTTTTTGGTCAAATCACAAACCGACAAAGACGAGGGTCGCAAACCAACCATGTCCTGGACAATCTTCAATCTCGAAGGTCAGCGTAAATATCTGACCCAATCCGAAACCAGACGCTTTCTGGAAGAAGCCCGGCGCGACGATCCGTCGGTCCATGTCTTTTGCTGGCTGATCGCAGTGACGGGATGTCGCATTTCCGAAGCGCTCGCTCTCACCCCGGCCAATATTGATTTCGAAGCGAAAATCATTGTCTTTGAAAGTCTTAAGAAGCGCAGGCGTCATGTCTTCCGGTCGGTGCCGGTGCCGAATGCGCTGCTGCAATCGCTGCGTGCGATGCTCCGAAAAACCCGGTTCCAGGATGGAGAGCGCCTCTGGAAATGGTCCCGTATGACTGGATACCGGCGGGTGCGCGAAGTGATGGAGCGGATCAATCTCAATGGCACGCACGCCAGCCCGAAGGGGCTCCGCCACGGCTTTGGTGTCAGCGCGATTCAGGCCGGCGTGCCTTTGAATATGGTCCAGCGATGGCTAGGCCATGCCGATATGAAAACCACCGCAATCTACACCAGCGCCATCGGGCCGGAGGAACGCGACATTGCCGCACGCATGTGGGGCCGGACCTTCGAAACCCCTGAAAAACCGCGATCAAATCGCGCAAATCCGGGGCCGATCCCGCATCAATCGAGGCTAAAGCTGGCCGAAAAAACGCTTGCTTCCTGATACACTATTGGTTATTCTGTAACAGAATTGTTCATTATTTATCATTGACTTACCCCCTTATTGTCAGCCGGTTTAGCGACAGACGCGGGGTTAGCCTAGCGCATTGTTGGATAAATACACAATGCGTTGCATCTGAATGGTTTGAAACGGTGTAAGTCATCGCCAATTCGGGTGGAAATGGTGCGGTTTTCCGGGCTGGTACGTTGAGGCTATTGCGCCGGAATGCGAAGCGCGCGCTCGATCTCAGCAAGTTCGGCTGCCCAGGATGCCGTGCCCGGCGCGATCAGTTCCACATGGCCTTCTTCAGGGATGATGACCCGGCGGATGGCATTGCCACGCAGCTTTGCTTTTGCTTCATAGGCATCTGCAAAGGACGGCGGCGCGATCCTGTCGTGGCTTGCATTCACAAGAACCTGCGGCGTTGAAAACGGCATCATCGCTGCGGGAGATGTGTCGTGGTAGAGTTCGCGGCCGCCAGTGTTTTGCGCGCCAACCAGTTTGCGGACAGGGTCCGCATCGCATGTATCGCCCGGCGGGATCTGGGCCGCTTCCAGATCGGGCAACCCGCCGATGCTGATCGCGGTTGCGATGGGTAGCGGTCTGGCATTGTAAAGCGCATCGGTCGGTGGAATCCGTCCGCGTGCCGCCAGCCAGAGTGCCAGATGTCCACCCGCCGAATGGCCAAAGCTGACAACCCTTTCAGTCTTGAGGCCGAAACGCGGCCCAGCTTTGCGAAGCGCGTCCGCTGCGGCGGCAACATCGAGAAAAGTGCCGGGATAGCCGCCTCCCGATCGGTCGACGCCGCGATATTCGATGTTCCAGACGGCAATACCGCGCGCACGCAAAGCATCAGCGATATAGTTCATGATGCTGGCATCCGCGATGTCGGTTTGCCAGCATCCGCCGTGAACCATTAGCACTACCGGATGGCGCGCCTTGCCCTTGGGCAACCACAAATCGGCGAACTGAAGTGGGTCTGTGCCATAGGGAATGCGAACATCGGCTTTTGGCCTTGGCCGATCAAGGAGATCCGACCACCCCATCGTGCCGCCCGCCGCGCCACTTGTCGCCATCAAGGCGGCGACCGCCAGGAAGATGCCGGAAAGCCATACGCGTTGTTTGGTCATCATTGCCGCTCCTATCAGTCATTCGTGCTCAGGCTGAAGCCATATCGAGTGCATCGCATAATCACCATTACCCGGGCGGATCGAGCTTGGATGACGATCAGGGTCGATTGACGTCCGCAGATCAAGGTTCACCGGTAAATCGCTTTACCTTGACCGGAAGGTCTTTTCCCTTGGTGCGGCGGGACGGGGTTTGGACGGGATTCTTCTTCTTCCACTCCGCCCATGTCATTGGGCCTTCAGGGGTTTCGATAATCTGGTCGTCAAGCGCCATGAAGGCTCTCCCGGTCAAAACCCGTGTGCTGGTTCGGGTTTGCCTATCGTTATGCGAAAGTGACGCGACCCCCAACCCATTTCGCATCTCAAAGCCATCTTGAATCACCGTCTAAACTATGGCCTATGGCTTTTATGCATATTGATCATGACCCCAATGCTCCTGCGCAACCAGCTATCAGTTTCGACGAATTTCTTGCTGTCGATATTCGTATCGGGCGCATCACTAAAGCCGAGCCGTTTCCAGAAGCGCGAAAACCGGCGTTCAAGTTGGAAATTGATTTTGGTGACGCTATCGGAATTAAAAAATCGAGTGCCCAGATCACCGAGCATTATGTAGAAACTGATCTGCCGGGCAGGCTCGTTGCCGCAGTCGTCAATTTTCCACCGCGCCAGATTGGAAAGATGATGTCCGAAGTCTTGACGCTTGGCTTTCCCGATGAGCGAGGACATGTCGTTCTGTTTTCGCCTGACCAAGACGTGCCGCTCGGCAGCCGTCTGTTTTGATCAGTTGCGCCATCTTCTAAAGAAGGCTCTTTTCCATCCGCAGCAATGGAACGCGCACGCCGTCGATCGGCGCCGATTCAATCTTTTCCATCGGCAGATACCCAAACGCACGGTAAAGGGGTTCTCCCGCCAGCGTTGCCATCATTTCGGCCCGTTGAAAGCCAGCGCCCCGGGCTGCGGCTTCACAGAGTCCAAGCACCATCCGTCCAATGCCCCTCCGCGCAAAATCTGGATCTGTGTACATCGCTCGGATCTTGGCGGCGTCGGTGGCGGCGTCGAGCGCCAAGGGTTCGCGCGCAACAATGCTGTCATCACCGCCATAAAGCGTTGCACGCCAGCTCCACCCTCCGGAACCGACAATGCGGCCCTCTATTTCGACAACGAAATAGGTCTGGTCTTTCACCAATTGAGTGTCGAGGCCCATGACATGATGGCTGGCGCGGACTTGTTCGGGCGAGAGAAACCCATCCTGCAACTGCTCGATCGCCCGCTTCATCAGAGCGTGGAGTTCGGGCAGGTCTGCCATTTGTGCGAGACGGTGAGTGAGATCGGTCATATCAATAGTCTCAATAACCAGCAACGCTGCCCATCGGCAATCGTGGATCGATTGCTCCATAAAGCATGTCGCTGCCTGACGGGGCCTTGCCGATAGCGGGGCCACCGACGAGGATCACCGCGATCTGATTTTCATATCCCATCGGCTCAAGCTTGTGTCCTCGCACAACCAATGACGCCATTGTGTCCGCGCTGAGCGCATTGGCTTCGTAATAAATCACATCAGGCAGCCATTGGGCATGAATGCGCGGGGCATCGACTGCCTCGGTAATTGTCATGCCGTGATCAACGACATTGAGGAAGACTTGCAAGACGCCCGTCGGGATATGGCTCCCGCCCGGCGTCCCCACGACCATGACAAGATTGCCGTCCTTGGTAACAATAGTCGGGCTCATCGACGAAAGCGGCCTCTTGCCCGCGGCAATGGCATTGTTCACGCCG
>JANLQV010000249.1:0-1951 GCA_031368025.1 Sphingomonadales bacterium
GCACCACCAACTCGCCGCGTCTGGCAATTTCGGAACGGTGGTGCGGCGAAACTACCCGGTCGCCGTGGCCTCACGTTTTGCAGCCGAGCCAAGCGAAGTGGTGAGCGTTGTCGGTTGCCTGTGTACGCCGCTTGATCGTCTCGCTGACCAAGTCGGCCTGCCGCGTGCCGATGTGGGGGATGTCGTCGCGGTTTTCATGGCAGGTGCGTATGGGTTCTCGGCCAGTCCGGGCAATTTCCTCGGCCATCCGCCAGCGCAGGAAATCCTGGTTAACCAATGACGTCACATTATCAATCCTAACTCTATCTTCACCTATTCGAGCCATAAAGATGGCCAATATTGTCGCTGTTTTGCCTCCGTTCATGGGGACAACGCAATGACGTGTCTGTTCAGGTCTGAAGGTGGGATTTCATGCGTTTCGTTCGTTCGTCTCGGATATTGCTGGGCGTCAGCCTTTCGGCATTGATCGTATCGGGCTGTGCTTCGGCCACATCAGGTCCGCAGCTTCCCTCGGCGTCGTTCGTCGCGAGCCAGGAAGGGCCGGGCGAAGAATACATCATTGGGCCGCTTGATCAGTTGACCATCTTTGTCTGGCGCAACCCCGAACTGGGGGCGAAAGTCCAGGTCCGTCCTGACGGCCGCATCACCACGCCGTTGATCGAGGATATGCCTGCCGTCGGCAAGACGCCGACAATGCTGGCGCAGGATATCAAGATGCAGCTTTCTGAATTCATCAACGATCCGCTCGTTTCGGTGATCGTGGACAATTTTTCGGGAACATTTTCACAACAGATCCGCGTGGTCGGGGCGACGGAAAAGCCGGCCTCTATCCCGTATCGCGCCAACATGACCTTGCTGGACGCGATGATTGCCGTAGGTGGCCTTTCGGAATATGCTGCGGCGAACAAGGCGCGGCTGATCCGGCAGGATCGCAGCACTGGCAAGCAGCGCACCTATGCTGTGCGGCTTGGCGATTTGCTGAAGCGCGGCGATTCCAGGGCCAATGTGCGGCTTGAACCGGGCGATGTGATCATCATCCCCGAATCGATGTTCTGATCGCACCCGCGCATGAACAGCATTTACGACGAGATCAGGATTGCGGCCCACGGCGTATGGCAGCGCCGCTGGCTTGCGCTTGCCGTTGCGTGGGGCGTGTGTCTGGCAGGCTGGCTCGCGATCAGCACTATCCCCAATAAATATGAGTCAAAGGCCAGTGTCTTTGTGCAGACCCAGACTTTGCTACCGGACAAGCTGGGAATCACATCAGCTGAGCGCAAGAATGATATGGACGGGATCACGCAAACGCTGACGTCAGCAGACAATCTTGAAAAAGTTGTGCGTGGCACAGATCTCGTTCCGACGGGCGCGACACCGGCTGACATCGCCAATCAGGTCACAGGCTTGCGCAAGAATATCGGGATTGTTGCCAAGCAGGACAATCTCTTCGAGATCAGCGCATCTGCCGGGTATGGCGGATTTTCCAATGCAAGGAATGCGAAGCTCTCGCACGACATTGTCCAGAAACTGCTCGACCTGTTTGTGGAAGGCAATCTTTCAGGCAACCGCACTGAAACCACCCAAACCTTGCGCTTTCTGGATTCCCAGCTCTCGCAGCGCGAACTTCAGCTTCAGGATGCCGAAACGAAACGCGCGGCGTTCGAGGCAAAATATATGGGGCTCCTGCCCGGCGTCGGCTCGGTGAGCCAGCGGATGGAAGCGGCGCGCGCAGAACTGGGGCAAGTGGATTCCGGCCTGATGGCTGCACAAGGCGGGCTTGCGGCTGTGAATGGCCAGATGAATTCGGTGCCGCAATCAGTCGCATCACCGGGCGGCGGCTTTGGTGGGCCCGCGTCAGGCCGGGTTGCCGCGATCGAAGGACAGACTGCGGAGGGACTGGCCCGCGGCTGGACCGAGAGCCATCCCGACAGGGCGTCATTGCGGAGCCAGCTGA
>JANLQV010000260.1:0-5149 GCA_031368025.1 Sphingomonadales bacterium
TCGCGGCGAACCGCGCGCGCAATATATTTTGGGTACAGCTCTGTTCAACGGGGATATGGTCAAGAAGGATTGGCCCCGCGCCTACGCCTTGATGACGCGCGCTTCGGCTGCGAGCCTTGGTGCCGCCTCGGCCAGCCTAGCCGAGATGGATCGCTACATCCCGCTCGACCAGCGGCAAAAAGGGCTGATCATGGCACGCGATCTCGAACAACAGGCATCCATCCCAATGCCTGCGCCCGACCCGGTGGCCAAGGCTCCGCCCAAACCGGCCACGGTTATCCGCACAGAGCCGCTGCCGCCGTCCAAACCAGCGCCGAAGGTTGCCGTTGCAACACCGAGGCCCGCGCCTAAGGCACCTTTGACGGCGGCGACACCCAAACCAGTCGTCGTCATGGCCGCTCCCAGCGGCAAATGGCATGTCCAGCTCGGCGCGTTCGGCGATCAGGCCAAGGCAAGTGCACTGTGGGCGAAAACCAAGGCAAGCTCCGGCCTTTCCGGCCTCCAGCCAATTTATGTGAAAGCCGGAGCACTTATCCGCCTTCAGGCCGGGCCGATCGCCTCCAGGGCCGCAGCGGAGAAAGTCTGCGGCTCGGTCAAGGCCGCGGGGCAGGCCTGCCTGCCGGTTGCGCCTTAGTCGACCGCCCAATCCGTCCGCTTATAGCCCATCGCGTAGAGTATCGCCGTCAGATCACCCTGCGTGACACCCGCCCCGGCTGCGGCCCGCGTCTTGGGCTTCGCGTGATAGGCGACGCCGAGGCCTGCCGCTTCGATCATCGGGATGTCGTTGGCGCCGTCTCCCACGGCCAGCGCATCGGCAGGAGTCCAGCCTTTTTCGGCCAGTGCCGCGAGCAAAGCCTCCTTCTTCGCCGCCGCGCCGACGATGGCACCCTCAACCGTGCCGTCGAGCGCGCCGTCGCTAATCGCCAGCCGGTTGGCGATCACGCGGTCGAAACCGATTTCCGCGCCCACGGGCTCGGCAAAGCGGGTGAAACCTCCCGAGACGAGCACGGCATATCCGCCATGCGCCCGGATCGTTCGGACGAGTTCTTTGGCACCGGGCATGATGACTACCCGTTCGGCAAGGCATTGCTCAATCACGCTTTCGGGCAGCCCCTTGAGCAAGGCAACGCGGCTTTTGAGGGCATCTTCGAAATCGAGTTCGCCGCGCATAGCTCGTTCGGTGACGGCGGCAATCTGCGGTTTGATCCCGGCATAATCGGCCAATTCGTCAATGCATTCGACCGTGATCATCGTCGAATCCATGTCCGCCACGATCAGGCGGCGGCGGCGTTCGGCGGTTTTCTGGACGATCACATCGATGCCCGGGACTGCGCCTTCGAGAGCCACGCGGGCGCGCGCAGGATCGCCCGTGAAGTGGAGATCGCAGGCACTGCCCCGCTCAAGCCACGCCTGAACCACCATATCCGCCCCGGCCCCGCCCAGCCGGTCGGCGAGCGCAGAAACATCGCCTTCATTCAGCGCGTCTGCCGCTATAAGGGTTGCCGTGAACATGATATCCGATTCCGAAAAACTGCCGCTGATCCTCATCGCAGGCCCGACAGCGAGCGGCAAATCGGCGCTGGCGCTGGCGCTGTCAAGATTGTTGCCGGTCACAATCATCAATGCCGATGCCAGTCAGGTCTACCTGGATTTGGCGGTAGTCTCAGCCCGGCCGTCGGAAGCGGAGGAACGCCAGGCCCCGCACCGGCTGTTCGGCCATGTCGATGGGGCGCAGAGCTATTCGGCGGCGGCCTGGGCGGCGGATGCGCGAACCGCGATTGACAGGGTGCGGGCGAACTGGCGGATTCCGCTGCTGGTCGGGGGAACGGGGCTTTATCTGCGAACCTTACTCGACGGGATTGCCCCGGTGCCGGAAATTGATCCAGATGTGCGCAAGGCGGTTCGCACACTGGCGGTGGGGGAAGCACATGTCGCTCTCGCATCGGGAGACCCCGCAGCGGCGGCGCGGCTTTCACCCAATGACACGACCCGCGTGGCCCGCGCGCTGGAGGTCGTGCGCTCTACGGGCAAACCGATTGCGCATTGGCAGGCCGAGCGCATCGGCGGCATCGGCGACACCGTCCGGCTGGTGCCGATGATCCTGCTCCCGCCGCGCGAGTGGCTGCTCGCGCGATGCGATGCGCGGTTCGACGTGATGCTCGAAACAGGCGGACGGGATGAGGTCGCGGCGCTTATCGCCCGCAATCTTGACCCCATGCTGCCCGTCATGCGCGCCATCGGGGTGCGCGAAATCGCCGGAATGCTGGCCGATCCTGCGCAAACATCAAGCCTGACAGCGCAGGCAAAAATCGCGACCCGCCAATATGCCAAGCGGCAATATACATGGTTCCGCAACCAGCCACCCGCCGACTGGACGCGGATCGAAACGCAATTAGACAATGAATTTATCAACAATTTAGCAATTAAATTACAACATATGGCGTTGACAGATTAGTTTATTATCAGTAGCGGGCTGCGCTTGCGCTCTTTGTGTTGCGGTGCAACAGCGCCGGAATGCGTTGAAAGCGTCGTTTTGAGAAAGTGAATGTGATGGCCAAGGAACTGTCAGGAGCCGATATCCTCATCGAGGCGCTGTGCGATCTCGGTGTGGACGTCATTTTCGGCTATCCCGGCGGGGCCGTCCTCCCAATTTATGACTCGCTGTTCAAGCAGAAGCGCATCCGCCACATCCTCGTCCGCCACGAACAGGCGGCGACCCATGCGGCGGAGGGCTATGCGCGCTCAACTGGCAAGCCCGGCGTCGTGCTCGTCACCTCCGGCCCCGGCGCGACCAATGCCGTCACCGGCATCACAGACGCGCTGATGGATTCGATCCCGATGGTCGTCATCACGGGCCAGGTCGCGACGCACCTGATCGGCACCGATGCCTTTCAGGAAGCCGATACGGTCGGCATCACGCGGCATTGCACGAAGCATAACTATCTCGTGAAATCGCCCGAAACGCTGGGCAATGTCATTCATGAGGCCTTCCATATCGCGACTTCGGGTCGCCCCGGCCCAGTCGTGGTCGATATCCCCAAGGATGTGCAAGTCGCGACCGCGCGCTATGCGAAGCCGGGGCCGATCAACCATCCGAGCTACAAGCCGCAGGTCAAGGGCGACATCAAGCTGATCGAGACCGCGGTGGAGATGCTCGCGGCAGCTGAACGCCCGATCTTCTATACCGGCGGCGGGATCATCAATGCTGGCCCCGGCGCATCGCAGGTGCTGCGTGAACTCGCGCGGATCACGGGGGCACCCGTCACTTCGACCTTGATGGGCCTTGGCGCGTTCCCGGCCTCAAGCGACCAATGGCTTGGCATGTTGGGCATGCACGGCACTTATGAAGCCAATTGGGCAATGAATCAGGCAGACCTGATCGTCTGCCTCGGCGCGCGCTTCGATGATCGGGTGACCGGTCGCCTCGATGCATTCGCCCCCAAGGCACGCAAGATCCATGTCGATATTGATCGTAGCTCAATCAACAAGATCGTGCCCGTCGATGTTGGGATCGTTGGCGATGTCGGCCGCGTGATCGAGGATATGATCAAGGTCTGGAAGGGCCGCCAGCACCAGAAGGCTGATCTCTCTGCGTGGTGGACCCGGATCGAGGGCTGGCGCGCGAAAAAGTCGCTCGCCTACCCCGCATCCAAGGCGGAGATCATGCCTCAGGAAGCCGTCCGCAAGCTGTGGGAAGCGACCCACAAAAAGGCACCGATCATCACGACCGAAGTCGGCCAGCACCAGATGTGGGCCGCGCAGCATTTCGATTTCGAAAGCCCCAACAAATGGCTGACCTCGGGCGGACTTGGGACGATGGGCTATGGCCTGCCCGCCGCGATCGGCGCGCAACTGGGCAATCCCAATGCACTCGTCATCGATATTGCGGGCGAAGCTTCGATCCAGATGAACATCCAGGAACTCGCCACCGCGACGCAATACCGCTTGCCGGTCAAGATTTTCATCCTCAACAACGAATATATGGGCATGGTTCGCCAGTGGCAGGAACTAACCTATTCGAGCCGCTATTCAGAAAGCTATTCGGACTCGCTACCCGATTTCGTGAAGCTGGGCGAAGCCTATGGCTGGAAGGGCATCCGCATCGAGGATCCGGTCGATCTCGAGGCGGGCATCAAGGCGATGCTCGACCATGACGGGCCGGTGATCGTCGATTGCATGGTGGCGAAACTCGCCAACTGCTTCCCGATGATCCCTTCGGGCGCCAGCCATGTCGACATGATCCTGGGCGACGAAAAAGTCTCGGGCGAAATGTCCGATGAGGCAAAGGCACTGGTCTGATGCGGATCAAGGAAGGCCAGCACGAGCGGCATACGCTCTCCGTAACCGTGTCGAACGAGCCGGGCGTTCTTGCGCGGATCGCGGGCATGTTCACCGCGCGCGGTTATAATATTGAGAGCCTGACAGTGGCCGACATCACCTCCGACGATTCTATCAGCCGCATCACCATCGTCACCAGCGGCACGCCCGCCGTGATCGAACAGGTCGCAGCGCAGCTTGACCGGATGGTGCCCGTCCACAAAGTCACCGACCTCACTGTGCTGGGCGATCATGTCGAACGCGAACTGGCGCTGGTCAAAGTGGCGGGCACGGGCGATCACCGGATCGAGGCTTTGCGGCTCGCGGAAGTCTTCCGCGCCAATGTGGTCGATACGACAATCTCCAGCTTCGTCTTTGAAGTAACGGGCGCTTCGACCAAGATCGACCGCTTCATCGAACTGATGCGAGAGATCGGGCTGGTCGAAGTCGCCCGCACCGGCGTCGTCGCAATGGCGCGAGGGAAAGAAGCGGTTTAGTTTAGGAACAACACCAACCGTCATCCCGGCGAAGGCCGGGAGCCAGTCCCTCAAAATAAATCATTTGTTTGGGGCTGGGCCCCGGCCTTCGCCGGGGTGACGCAAACTGAGGGAAAGAACGAAAATGCGTGTCTATTACGATCGTGACGCCGATCTGAAGCTGATCGAGAACAAGAAAATCGCCATTGTCGGCTATGGCAGTCAGGGCCATGCCCATGCGCAAAACCTTCGGGATTCAGGCGTGAAGGATGTGGCCGTCGCGCTGCGCGCCGGTTCGGCGACGGCAGCGAAGGCCGAAGAAGCCGGGTTTACGGTGCTTTCAAACGCAGACGCCG
>JANLQV010000298.1:0-4134 GCA_031368025.1 Sphingomonadales bacterium
CTATAACCGCCTCTGCGACATGGAATGGAATACGCCGGTTGGAGAAGCCCAGGCGTGTGGCGGCGATGCGCTTGTCCGTGTGGCACCGTTCATGGATGTCGGCGGGTTCGACAACAGTTTGATCGCTGGCGAAGAGCCCGAGCTTTGCCTTCGTTTGCGTGCCGGGGGGTGGAAGATTTGGCGTTTGGATTCGGCCATGACGCTCCATGACGCCGCGATGTACCGGTTCACCCAATGGTGGATGCGTGGTGTCCGAAGCGGATTTGGATATGCGCAGGTTTGGTCTGCCACGCGCGGCGGGGCAGCGCCGCTTTATCAACTGGAGTTGGTGAGGGCTTTTTTTTGGGCGGGCCTGGTTCCCATCATGCTCCTGTGCGCAGCCACGATTGATCTGGCCCTGGGCTGTGTCCTGACAGGTATTTACGGTCTCCAGGTCGTGCGGATCGCGTTTCATCGGGGGATGGCCAATGCGCAATCCTGGAATTATGGCCTGTTTGCCGTTCTCGCGAAATTTCCCGAACTTCAGGGCGCTCTGATGTTTGGTTGGCGCTCGATCATCGGCGGTGCGCGTTCTGCAATCCTCTACAAGTGAGCATAACCGACGGTCAGTAATTTTGTGTGTGGATGCGCAGCTATGGTCCGTTAGCTGCTTCGGTGGATCCCAACATCAGCGAGATGCCCTCCTGAAGCCCTATTTTTGGGGACCAGCCCAAACCGCTTTTTGCAAGTTTGTTGCTGTACAGGAGTGGCTTCCAGCGCGCCTGCTGGCGGCGATATTCAAGGATCTCAGGCAGCTTAGCGCGATTGCGAAAAACGACTGAATTGAGCAATCTTACTGATCTGCCCAACCCTGAAAGCAGGAGCCAAGGGACATGAACGGGCCGTCCAGTCCGTGCGCCGGCACGTCGGCAACTGTCGTAAAACTCCCTGACAGTCGGGAGTGTATCATCGACGACGTTAAACACGGAGCCAGACTTTGCTGGCGCTTCAATCGCTTTCACGATCGCATCGGCGCAGTTATCAACATAAGTCAGCCTGAAAATTGCATTCGGCGCGAATATGAAATCATATGATCCGATCGAAAAGGCTTTGCCAAAATCCCAATCCTTGCCCGGCCCGTAAATTGCGCCAGGGCGCAACACGATGCAGGCGGTACCGGCAGCAGCACATGTCTCCATCACGAGACGTTCCTGAATCATCTTGGTGATCGTATAGGCATCCCTGGCTTCCGGTTTGGGCTCAATCGGGCTTGACTCGTCGAGATGGCTATTGGTGGGAACAGCCGAAAAATCGTAGACCGAAAATGAACTGATGTGCACGAACCTTTGAACCGAATTCAGAGAAAGGCTCTCGAGCAGGTTTTCCGTGGCCTGGACTGTGCCTGCAAATTGGGTTGCGAGATCGCCTGAAGGCGCAGCGGCGAGATGCACGACGGCATCGACATCAATCCGGCTACGCCAATTGCCTTTTTGGCGCAGGTCGCCTCTCAGAACCTCGACAGTGTCAGGCCAGAAATAGCCAGAGATGTCAGCCGCGGGCCGGACCAGTGCACGCACATCATATCCCGCTGCTGCTGCTGAATGGACCACAGCCCGCCCAAGGAAACCGGACGCGCCGGTTACCAACACTCTCATGGCTTGCTCCGCAGCCCAATCAACCGATCGACCAGTGCAGAGGTTGCGATAATGTCTGAAGGCGTGACGGGCGGGTCCCGACCCTCAGCCAAAGCCTGATAGAAAGCCTGGAGCATGCGTGGGAGGCCATGATAGGTGCCATGTTGAAGCACTTTGTCCCGCAGATGGCCAAACCCGGCACCGGCAAGGCTCAGGCCGGACCTGATCTGTTCAAACGGGGCCATTTTGCCGGAGTCGCTGCTCCGCTGGATTCGCATGAACGGGCTGTAGAAATCGGTTTCGACAGCAGCCATTGTCCCTCGGACTATCAGTCGAAACATGTCGGGTTTCAGGTCGGAAGCGATACGCAATCGACCCCGACAGGGCCCTGCCATCACCAGCGCATCGAGATGATCAAAGCCCACGCGGGCGTTCCCGCTCCTGTTTTCCAGGGTGCCGCACACTTGATCGACGGGCTGGGTGCAGGCGGCGAAATGGAGGAACAGATATGCCAGGTGCGGCAGAAAATCCTGTACTGCCCCCCCCGGCAGAGCAACGCCGGGCCCCTCCAGGTTGAGATCCCCAAACGGCCCTGCGTTCAGATCGAGAGAGAGAAGCACGTCAATCTCCCTGACCTGACCCAATTTGCCGTTTGCGATCAACTGGTCCATTTTCAGCACAACATCATTGAAGAGCAGGTTTCTGCTTTCGATCAGCAGCTTGCCCTTCTCTTTCGCGAGCGCGAGCAGGCCGACGGTCTCGTTCGCCGTCGGTGTCATCGGCTTCTCGCAAATAACATGTGCCCCTGAATTGAGGCACAGCGAGACGAGCGATGTATGACTTTGAGGCGGCGTGAGGACGTGGACAATTTCCGGTTTGGCCATCGCCAACATCTCGGCAGCATCTGTAAAACAACCCTCTGCTCCGAAGCGTTTCCGGGCAAAGTCTGCCGTGGCTTTCGAGGTGTCACATACGCCGACGAGAGTCACCAATGGCGATGAGGCCAGAAACGGCAAATGCTCGTTTGCTATGCCTCCGCATCCGATGACGGCGACTTTGAACGGTTCGGTAATCTGTCCCAATTGAGTGACCTAATTTTCTGGATTGGTTGAGCTTGACGGGGCACCTAGCTCAACCACGTTAAGAACTGACTGAAACAGCGACAAAAGTTTTCCGGCATTTGTTTCGATTGAATGCATGCGCTCCACATCGGCCCGTGCGTTCTGGACAAGTGTGTTGCGCAAATCCTCATCAATAATGATCCTTTTCAGGGCTGTGGCCAGCGCGACGCTGTTGCTGGCTGGCACGGTAAGAGCGGAGAATTCGTTGATTGCCAGTTCGGGAATCCCGCTGATCCAGGTGCTCACAACCGGAGTGCCGACGGCCATGGCCTCCATGATCGAGACGGGAAGGCCTTCCGAGAAGGATGGCAGGCAGAAAACATCCGCATCGGCGAGACGTTTCGAGACATCTTCAGGGAGCAACTCCCCAGTGAAAATGACTGCGTCGCGGATTCCCAGCAACTCCGCCTCGCGTTGTATCGCGCCTTCAAACGGACCGGAGCCGACGATTTGGAGTTCAACCTCAACGCCTTCGCCACGCAACAGATGGACGGCGCGCAGCAGGATCAAATGCCCTTTTTCGGGCGAAAGCCGCGCGACCGAGATGATGCGCGGCACTTTTCGTATTGGTCGCGCAGCGCGCAGCGGGAAAGCGCTCAGGTCGATACCGCACCGGATCACATGAAAACGGTCCCAATATCGGGGGTCAGTCACGCGGCAGAGCTGGGATTTCGTAAAATCACTGATGCAAACCACGAATTTCGCGGAAGCCGTCTTCAAATCCAGCCGGGCAATTGCATCATCTACAAAGTCCTGGAACCCATGAATCGTAAAGCTCCAGCTTAATGACCTGGCTGAGGTGCGATTGACGATTTCGCATGCGAACCAAGCGATCGTCGCAGGTGTTTGTCCAAAATGGGCGTGCAAATGGCGAATGGAATAGGCTCGGCAATATCGCGCTGTCAGGCAAGCATAGAAAACATGAGCTATACGCCGCATCATAAGATTGACGTCCCACCGCGCTGATTTGATCGCCAGAGCCAGAATTCGCGCCATCGACACCGGGTGCGCGATGCATGTGCCGATCATTGCAGACGCCAATTGCCACAACGAGGATTTCAAATAATGGGTCCCGCTCTGCCGGGAAATGGCTTCGCTGGTCGTCAGATCAGCGGCAACCGGAAGATTGAGCGCGAGGGGAAGGATCGACAGATCTCGCCGTTCCATCGCATCGATTTCGCCCGAGATGAAGGTCAAAGCCACCCGGGGATAGTGCGTCATCAAATAGGCGACTTGCACGGGGTCTCGCATCCTGTCCTGCGCCATCATGAAGCCAGCTCCTGCCCGCAGGCCATACATCATTTCAAGCCAGAAGGCTCGGGCGGCAAAAGTTTGTTCGCCGGTTGAGCGGCAGATGATCTTTCGATCACCGCTTCCAGCGCCCTTGCCAGCCGGTCGTC
>JANLQV010000309.1:0-3536 GCA_031368025.1 Sphingomonadales bacterium
GCAACGAGAACGGTCGTCATGTGCCAGCCGGTAAACGGGCGTGCCATGGTTAAGTCCCCTTTTCTGTTGATGTTGCCGGTCTTTCAAACATGACTTTGTCAGCGACACTGGCCTTTCTGTCCGATGGATCAGTCAGTTTGATCTCATAATAGGCATGCTCTGATCCGTTTGATGGCGCCGCGACAAACAGGCGCAGTTTGGTGACGCTATCAGGATCAACCTTGACGCTTATCGTCTGCTGTGCGGACTCCCGGCTGCCGTCGGCTGTCCACATCTGCGCGCCTGCAAGCCCTGCTACTGCGACGGAAATTTGGCGCGGGCGCGCTTCCATGTTGCGAATCTTGAGGGTGTAATTGTTTCGGACGCTTCCATCGGACAGGCGGACATAGACCGGATTACGGTCTTGCTGCACGGCAAGATCAAGCCGGGTGCGCTGGCCAAGTGTGAAGAGCATCGCAAGGCCGATGCTTCCCCAGATTGCGAAATAGGCCAGCGTCCGCGGGCGGAATAGCGTCTTGAGGGTCGGCGCACCGGTTCCGCCCGCCTTTTCAATCGCTGCGTCGTCGAGCGTACAATAATCGATCAATCCGCGCGGTTTGCCGATCTGCTCCATCACCTTGTCACACGCATCAATGCACAAGGCGCAGGTGATGCAGCCAATCTGCGGCCCTTCACGAATGTCGATTCCGGTCGGACAAACCGCAACGCACTGGTTGCAGTCGATACAGTCGCCGGTGTCGAGGGCGAATTCTGCTGCTTTTTTGAGTCCGTGCGTGCGCGGCTCGCCGCGCCAGTCCTTGTAGGTGACAACGAGCGACTTCTCGTCAAGCATCGCCGTCTGGATGCGCGGCCAAGGGCACATGTAGATGCAAACCTGTTCGCGCATGAATCCGCCGAAGATAAACGTGATCGCGGTCAGGATGCCGACGGTGGCATAGGCAACGGGTGCGGCCTGACCGGTCCAGAAATCGACCGTCAATGTTGGTGCATCGGCAAAATACATGATCCATGCGCCGCCGGTCCAGAAGCCGATGAACAGCCAAACTCCCCATTTTGACACGCGTCTTGCGACCTTCGCAGGTCCCCAAGGGGCGGCCGCCAGTCTGATTTGCGCGTTGCGGTCTCCGTCGATCCAGCGTTCGACATGCTGAAACAGATCGGTCCATACCGTTTGCGGGCAGGCATAGCCGCACCATGCGCGGCCGACCGCAGATGTCACGAGGAACAGCCCGATCCCCGCCATGACAAGCAAGCCCGCCACATAATAGAATTCATGCGGCCAGATTTCGATCTGAAACATGTAGAATCTGCGGTGCGCGATATCGACCAGAACGGCCTGATCGGGCGCATAGGCGCCGCGATCCCAGCGCAGCCAGGGGGTGACATAATAGATCGTCAGGGTGATCGCCATGATCGCCCATTTGAAGCGCCGGAAGAAGCCGTCGACCGCTTTGGGATAAACGCCCTTGCGCTTGGCATAGAGGTGCTGGTTCGGGCCGGTCAGGTCCTCAAGGCTGGACATTGGTCGCCGCCGGCGATGCTTCGCCGCCACCCAGCGAATGGACAAAGGCGGCCAGCATCTTGATCGTGACCGGGTCGAGCCTGTTGTTCCAGCGCGGCATCACGCCATAACGGCTCTTGGTGATTGTTGTCCGAAGCGTGTCCTTGTCGCCGCCATAAAGCCATATCTGATCAGTCAGATTGGGTGCGCCGAATTCGCGTATCCCTTTTCCGTCGGGGCCGTGGCACGTCACGCAATTGGTCGCGAATAGCGCGGCCCCCTTGGCCGATGCAGTATTCGGCTTTTGTTGGCCGGAAATCGTTCGGACATGGGCGATAACCGCGTCTATCTCTCCCGGATTTAGAACACCGTCAAAGGCGGGCATTTGCGAAAAACGGGTTTCCTTATGGTCGGGATTTCGCACTCCATGGGTGAGCGTATAATGGATCGCCTGAAGGTCGCCGCCCCACAGCCAGTCATCATCGTTGAGGTTGGGATAGCCCTTCGACCCTGCGGCTCCGGAGCCATGACATTGAATGCAATGCACCTTGAACGCTGCACGACCGCCTTCCACGGCCGCTTGCAAAAGCTTTGGATCGGCTTCCAGTCGATCAACCGGAATGGCCGCCAGCGCGGCGGTGATCGGCGCGCGCCGTCTTGCCTCGGTGGTCATTTCACGAGCCAAATCGCCCCGGCTCGACCAATTCCACAGACCAGGCGTGGCACTGTTGAACATTGGTATGGCAGGATAGACAATGACATAGCCAATGGCCCAGACGATGCAGGCCCAAAACGTCAGCACCCACCAGCGGGGCATCGGCGTGTCGAGTTCCTCGATGCCATCCCATTCATGGCCAACGGTCTGTGTTCCAGTCGGTTCATCGATGCGTTTTTTGTCAGACATGGTCATCTTCCTTGAAGATCATGTTGGCGGCGCGTTCATGATGCGACGACGCGCCTTTGCGGAAGGTCCAGCCTACAAAAGCGACGAACAATACCGCCATCATCACCAAGCCCCAGCTATCGGCGAGGTGGCGCAATGCATCATAGCTCATCGGGGCTGCTCCATAGGGGCCGCCTTTTCAACGTCGACCAACGTACCAAGCATCTGGAGATAGGCGACCAGCGCATCCAATTCAGTAACCTGACCCGGATTGCCATCGAAATCCCGAACCTGCACCTTGGGATAACGGGTTTTCAAGCCATCGCTGCTGGCATCGGGATCGGCCTGCGCGACCAGATCGTCATTTGCCGCCGCAATGGCCGCCTTGGTATAAGGCACCCCGACACGGCTGAGCGCTGTCAGGTGCGCGGACATATCGCCGGGTTTCAATTCGCGACTGGCCATGAAGGCATAGCCCGGCATGATCGATTCGGGCACCACCGCGCGCGGATCCTTGAGATGCTGAACATGCCATTCGTCGGAATATCGACCGCCCACGCGCGCCAAATCCGGGCCTGTGCGTTTTGATCCCCATTGAAACGGATGGTCGTACATGCTTTCGGCGGCAAGGCTGTAATGGCCATAGCGCTCCACTTCATCACGAAGCGGGCGGATCATCTGGCTATGGCAGGTATAACAGCCTTCGCGCATATAGATGTTCCGGCCCGCCAGTTCGAGCGGCGTGTAGGGCCGCATCCCCTGCACCTTCTCAACGGTTGAATCGATCCAGAAGAGTGGCGCAATCTCGACGATCCCGCCTATCGCAACGGCAATGAGCGCGAACAGCCCAAGCAGGCTGACGTTGCGTTCCAGTTTCTTGTGGTCGCGGAGTATGTTTGCCATTGTCCTTACTCCTTACGCGGCTGGAACAGCGATGAAGGGACGATCTGCCTCGGCATCATAGGGCGTTTCGGTCATCGGTTTTTCCTGCCGTTGCTGACCTGCAATCGTCCTCCAGACGTTGAACACCATGATCAATGCACCAGTGAGGTAGAGCGCGCCGCCCGCGGCCCGGATCACGTACATCGGGAACATCGCTGCGACGGTTTCGACGAAGGAATAGACCAGGTAGCCATCCGCACCATATTCGCG
>JANLQV010000348.1:0-3783 GCA_031368025.1 Sphingomonadales bacterium
CGCGGCTTGGCCAGTCTATTCGATCGTGCTCACCTTGCTGATCTTTGTAATGACACCGGTTAAAAACACGATCATCCGTGTCCATGAAAGCGAGGCCGATGCCTTCGGCCTCGATGTCGCGCGTGAGCCCGATGGTTTTGCCCAAGCCTCAATGAAACTCTCCGAATATCGGAAGATCGAACCCGGCGTGGTTGAGGAATTCCTGTTCTACGACCACCCGTCCGGCCGGACGCGGATTCGCATGGCGATGGATTGGAAAGCCAAACATCTGGCCGATGCGCCTGCGGCCAAGTGAGCCTATGCCCAGCCTCCTGATCTTCGGGCTGGGCTATACCGCGTCTCGCGTCGCCGCCGCCGTGCGGGCGTTGGGGTGGGAGGTTCATGCGACGGGCTCTGCTGGCGATCTGCGTTTTGATGACCGTGGCAGCGTGCGGCTGGCGATGGCACAGGCGACGCATATCCTGTCATCGGTGCCACCCTTGGTCGATGGGGATGCGGTGCTGGCCGCCTATGGTGATGAAATCCAGGCGGGCTGGATCGGCTATCTCTCCTCGACCGGGGTTTACGGCGATACTGGTGGGGCGTGGGTGGATGAAACGGCCCCGCTCAGAGGACGACGCGAGAGCCGCAACCTGGCCGACCGCGACTGGCAGGCGCTTTCGCCCAATGTCCGGGTCTTCCGCCTGCCGGGGATATACGGCCCGGGCCGATCGGCGCTTGAACGGGTGGCGGAAGGCAAGGCACACCGGATCGATTTGCCCGATCAAGTGTTCAGCCGCATCCATGTTGATGACATTGTTTCAGGCGTCATCGCCAGCTTTTCCGGGCCGCCGGGAGTTTACAATCTTGCCGATGATTCTCCCTGTTCTCAAAACCGCGTCATTGAAGCGGCCTGTGATCTGACAGGAGCCCCTTATCCGTCGCTGCACACGCTCGAAACCGCCGGATTGAGCCGCGAGGCGCGGGCATTCTACGCGGAGAACCGACGTGTCTCGAATGAAAAGGCTAAACGCCTGCTTGGCTGGACGCCCTGTTATGCAGATTTTACCTCAGGTCTTCGGGCGCTCAGCGCAATAGCCAGCCCCGCCAACGCCAGCACGCCGCCTCCCGCCGCAATCACCGTCCAGCGGTAATGTTCGAACGCGGTTGATATCGCCATTGCGATAATGGGTGTAATGATGCTCGAATAGGCCGCCGGGCCCGGGCCAATCAGCCGGATTACTTTGAAATAGGCCATGAATGCCAATGCCGACGCCGCGATACTCAGATAAAGCACGCCGCCGATATAGGTGAAACTCCAATCGAACACGGGCGGCCCTGTGGTGGCCCAAGCCCAGAGCGCGTCGATGAGCGTGCCCCAGAGCATGCCCCAGGCCAACATGCTCGCCATCGGCATCCGATGCGCTCGCGGCGTGGCTTGCAACACATTGGCAGTAGAAGCGGAGAGCACCGCGCACAGGGTAAACGCAATACCAAGCATGACATTGTCACCGCCGCCCGCCTGCCGATATTCGTTGATAAAGAGCAAGGCGATTCCGGCTATGGCGACTGCCGAACCGAGATAAAAGCGCCCCGTCGCCCGCACCCCGAGGAAGATGCGTGCAAGAAGGGTATTCGGAACGATCAGCAGGGCGAACAGGATCGCGACCAGACCCGAGGTGATATGCGCCTCGGCCCGGTAGACGAAGTTGAAATTGAGCGTGAACTGGGCGGCACCGAAGAGCATGGCAAAGCGTTGTTCGCGACCATTCAGGCGGATGGGCTGGCGGGTTATCCACGCATAAGCAAACATGACCGCACCTGCGACAAGGAACCGGTACGTTACTGACCAGATTGATGGCACAATGCCCAATTGGCCGCGGATGACAAACCAGGTCGTGCCCCATATCGAGGTGCAGATCCAGAATGGGACCTGCACCTTGAGGCTCAGCATTGGGTGGGTGTTGGTTCCGCTCACAGTGCTGCGATTGCCTTTGCGAGCGCCGACACTTCGGCAGCGGGCTGGTCCCAGGACGTGACCAGTCGTATTTCTCCCGGCGCCCAATCGTAAAAATCGAACCCTTGCGCGCGGAGCGTCGCGGCCTCCGTCTCCGTCATCCGCACAAACACCTCGTTGGCTTCAACCGGATAGACCAAGCGTCCGTTCGCCGCTTGTGCTATTGTTGCGGCCTTGTCGTTGGCGGCGCGGGCATTGGCCAGCCACAGATCAGCTTCAAGCATCGCTAGCAATTGCGCCGCAAGATAACGTCCCTTGGACAGCAGATGCCCTCCGCGCTTCCTGCGATAACGCGTCGTCTCAATAAGCGTGGGGTTGAAAAAGAGCAGTGCTTCGGCACTCATCCCGCCATTCTTGACAAAGCCAAAGCTCAACGCGTCGACGCCAGCGCGCCATGTCAGGTCGGCGGGCGACGCGCCGGTTGACACGACTGCATTGGCAAAGCGGGCGCCATCCATGTGCAGCCCAAGCCCAAGCCCGACTGCGACCTCCCCGATCGCGGCGACATCGTCGGCGCTGTAAGTCAGGCCATATTCGGTGGCGTTGGTGATCGAGACGGCATGCGGCTGCGCCTGATGAAAATCCTTGCGGATCCCGCCCGCAATCTCACGGATCGTTTCGGGCGCAAGTTTTGCGCCGTCCCCTTCGCCAAGCAGCAGCTTCGCGCCATGCGTATAGAATTCGGGCGCGCCGCATTCGTCAATCTGGATATGCGCATCCTTGTGGCAGATCACGCTGCCATGCGGCGGGCAAAGGCTGGCAAGCGCGAGAGCATTGGCTGCTGTCCCGGTAGAGATCCACAGCGCAGACACTTCACATTCGAACACCGCCGAAAAGGCTGAATCGAGAGACAGGCTGAGGGCATCGCCATCATAGGCGGTGTCGACACGGTTGGCGTTGGCAATCGCGTCCAGAACCTTCGGGTGAACCGAAGCGGCATTGTCGGAGAAAAATCGCATGCCAATCCCATGCGCGGTGACGGGATTGGCGTCAACTTTGGAGTTATGTCAGGCCATTAACTTGGAAATCGAGCGGAACTTGCGATCAGCCGGGCTGCACCCGAATCATCGCAAAAGGCGCCCTGGCCGGGCCACCTGCACTGGTCGGGTAATGGTAAAGCTCCGAAACGCGCAGCCGCATCATCCTGCCATCAACATATCCCACGACGATATCGTCAGCGCGAGGCATATGAGCAAAGCCTTGTTCACCGCAGTCCCTTTCATCGGCGCCTTCTCCCATCACCATTCGCAAGTTGATCATAGAATTCGTCTTTCGATGCAAAGCCAACACCCTATCAAACGTCATCAAAGCCATATCTTTTACGAGTTCCATTCGTGAGTGCTTTCAACGCGCTTTCAAAACGGCGTGCCTCTTCGCGACGAATTACAACAATCCGCTCATCTGCCGTTAATCTGACAATGAGCTTCATGAATGAATGGACTACGCAGCTTCCTGATGCGGGGGATATGGGATGACAAAGATCGCGCCCGAAAGCTCGGGTCACATTAGTCGCGCAAGCATCGAGTCGATCCGGTCTCAGGCCGATGACTTGCTTGGCCTCCTTGATGAGTCAGGCCTTGTTGAGGCCGCAGCGCTCATGGCAACAGCCATCGATGCGATTGACGCGGGTTTGAGGCGCTTGCCTGCAAGCACCACCTCCCCGAATGATCTGGTGAATTGACAGGCGCGCCGATAAAATCGTCTTCAGCCAGCCTATAAAAATCGCCGCCGCTGCCGTTTCATCACCTGTCGCATGACTTTACCTTCCGACCATGCCGGCACTGGGG
>JANLQV010000340.1:0-3581 GCA_031368025.1 Sphingomonadales bacterium
TGCGCGCCGGGTTCGGCAACAAAAAAGTCGATACCAGCGCGCGGGATTGCCATACGCCAACCCGAAATGGCCTGAAAAATACGTAAGGCACGTCGGCTGGAACGCAGGATTTTGACAGCGTCGAAGAAAGCGATGTGATGCTGGTGATCGGTGCCAATCCGACCGATGGGCATCCGGTATTCGCGAGCCGGATGAAGAAGCGCCTGCGCGCCGGGGCGAAGCTCATCGTCATTGATCCGCGCCGGATTGATATGGTGCGCACTCCGCATATCAAGGCGGACTATCATCTGCCGCTCCGTCCCGGCACCAATGTTGCTGTGCTCACCGCGATGGCGCATGTGATTGTGACCGAAGGTCTGGCGGATGAGACCTTCATCCGCGAACGCTGCGACTGGGACGAATACAGCCATTGGGCCGAGTTCGTAAGCCAGGCCCGCAACAGCCCAGAGACGCTCCAGCCCGTTACGCAAGTTCCTGCGGCCGATCTTCGGGCGGCGGCGCGGCTTTATGCAACAGGCGGCAATGGCGCGATCTATTATGGTCTGGGCGTGACCGAACATTCGCAAGGCTCATCCACGGTCATGGCGATTGCCAACCTTGCGATGGCAACCGGCAATATCGGGCGGCGCGGCGTGGGCGTGAACCCCTTGCGCGGTCAGAATAATGTGCAAGGCGCGTGTGACATGGGGAGCTTCCCGCACGAACTGTCGGGCTATCGCCATATTTCGGATGGAGAGACGCGGCGCTTGTTTGAGGGTGATTGGGGCGTGTCGCTTGATCCCGAGCCGGGGCTTCGGATTCCCAACATGCTCGACGCCGCGGTCGATGGCGTATTCAAAGCACTCTACATCCAGGGTGAGGATATCCTCCAGTCCGATCCCGATACCAAGCACGTCTCGGCGGGCCTCGCGGCAATGGAATGCGTCATCGTCCACGACCTGTTCCTCAACGAGACGGCCAACTACGCGCATATCTTCCTGCCCGGCTCGACCTTCCTTGAAAAGAACGGCACCTTCACCAATGCCGAACGACGCATCCAGCCAGTCCGCAAGGTGATGACGCCGCTCAACGGGCTTGAGGATTGGGAAGTTACCCAGAGGCTTGCACAGGCGATGGGGCTCGACTGGACCTATACGCACCCATCCGAGATCATGGACGAAGTGGCGCGGCTCACGCCGACCTTTGCCGGCGTCAGCTTTGATCGGCTTGATGCGGAAGGCTCGCTCCAATGGCCGGTCAACGCGGCGAATCCCGATGGCTCACCGATCATGCATATCGACGGCTTTGTGCGTGGAAAGGGCAAGTTCGTCGTCACCGATTATGTGCCGACTGACGAAAAAACCGGCCCGCGCTTTCCGCTGCTGCTCACCACCGGGCGGATATTATCGCATTACAATGTCGGCGCGCAGACACGGCGGACCGAAAACGTCGCCTGGCATCCAGAAGACCTGCTCGAAATCCACCCGATTGATGCCGAGGATCGCGGGCTCAAGACTGGCGACTGGGTCAAGCTCGCCTCACGCTCCGGCGAAACCACCCTGCGCGCAACGGTGACGGACCGTGTCGCCCCCGGTGTGGTCTATACAACCTTCCACCATCCAGCGACGCAGGCCAATGTCGTCACCACAGACTTTTCCGATTGGGCCACCAATTGCCCCGAATACAAGGTCACCGCCGTCCAGATCAGCGCCTCGAACGGCCCGACCGGCTGGCAGGAAGACTATGAAGCACTCTCCGAACGTTCCCGCCGGATCGAAGCGGTGCCCGCCGAATGAACTCGACCGAAAAGCTGGTGATGATGGCCAACCAGATCGCCGCCAACCTCGCGCTTGACGATGACGCCGCAACAGCGACTGCAGAGCATATCCGTCTGTTCTGGGATCCGCGGATGAAAACAATGCTGGCTGCGCATGGGGACGCAGGGCTGTCTCCCATTGCCGCGTCAGCACTGGCATTGCTCGACCAGCCGGGATGACCGGAAGCGTCGAAATCCCGGCGCAACGCATTTCTCCAGACGCGCCACGCCAATGGATCACGCGGACCGTTCCCATCGAGGCGCCGATTGCGATCGAATATAACGGGATCGGCTATGCGGTCATGATGGCAACGCCGACCGACCTGGATGATTTCGCGATTGGTTTTTCGCTTTCGGAGCGGATCATTGGCGGGGCATCGGATGTTACAAGCGTTGAGGCGCTGGAGACGGATCTGGGCTGGCTGCTCAAGATCGAGATTGCTGAAACCTGTGTGGCCCCAATGATCGAACGCGTCCGGGTCCGCGTTTCGGAAAGCAGTTGCGGGCTTTGCGGTCTGGAAAATCTTGAGCAGGTCGCGCGGCCCTTGCCAGTATTGTACGCCAGTCCCGCGATCACCGGCGAAGCCGTTTTTCGCGCCATCGAAGCGCTTCGCAATCACCAGCCGCTCAATCTTGCGACGGGTGGAGCCCATGCCGCGGCCTTTTGCGATGCAGGGGGAATGATCCTTCACACGCGCGAAGATGTCGGGCGGCATTGCGCGCTCGACAAGCTGATCGGTGCGCTTGCCCGTGAAGGTTTGGCGCCGGGATCCGGCTTTTTCCTGCTGTCATCACGGTGCAGCTATGAACTCGTCGAAAAGACAGTGATCGCAGGGTGCCCCACGCTGGTGACGATATCTACGGCGACAAGCCTTGCGGTGGAGCGCGCCAAAGCCGCCGGACTGCACTTGATCGCCCTTGCGCGGGCCGACTCTGCGCTGTCGCTGACAAAATAATTCCCGGACAAACAAAAACCCCGGCATGTCGCCATGCCGGGGCCCCTGTTATTGCGTCTGGTCAGGCGATCAGAACTTGAAGCCTGCCGCGATGCCATAGCGGCGCGGTTCCAGTGTGAAGATATTTGTGAACAGGCCGGAAGACTGATCGGTTACATAGAGGCCAGTCGTGGCATTGTTGTTGGCTATGTTCTGGATATAGCCTCGCACGTACCAACGGTCATCCCCACCATTCAACTGGATTTGGGCATTCATCTGGGAATAGCCCTGAAGACGGTTGATATTGCCGTTGAAGATATTGCCATAGCTTTCACCGGTATAGGTAAGGTCAAAACGCGGAACGATGGACATTCCGTCTCCAAATTCTGCGGTATATTGCACGCCCGCGGAGAATTTGTAGTTCGGCGCCTGGGGCAGTTTGTTGCCCCTGATATTGACGGCAACGCCTTCAAACAACACGTTCACACCACCGAACGCCGCCCCCACCGTTGGGGCCAAAGCTGATAGTGCTGCACAAATGCTGAATGCACCAGTTCCAGCAATTCCGCCATCGGTGGGGAATGCTTGAGTGGGTCTCAATCCTGCATTGCCGGGGAAGCCGGGGATCGCACCAGAGTTGATGATGGCATTCGACTGATTGACAAAGCCATTGGAACCCAATGCATTGCCCGCGGTCTTCGGTGTCACCGCACAGTTGGAACCATTGGTGATATCCTTGATGACAACTGCATCTGAACGACCACCAGAAGGATCCCGCGGATTGCTGAGGAACTTGTCGGAAGAAACTTTCGTATGAAGATAGCTGGCGCCCATATTAACCTGAATATGGC
>JANLQV010000030.1:0-3390 GCA_031368025.1 Sphingomonadales bacterium
TGATCGACACCGTGACGTTGGCGTCACCCCCTTCGTAACGCGCCTCGGCGTTCGATCCGCCGATTCCCCCGACACCGGCAGAACCGCTCGAAAGCTTCGCCCGTGCCAATCCGCCAAGCGATGCAGGAAGCAATCCTTCCAGCACGCCGGGCGCAACGGCATTGCTCTGTCCGCTCGCCATCTGTTTCGAAGCGGACTCTGCCTGTTTGCCAAGATCATTGAGCTTGGCCATATCGACCGCGCCGACGCCGGGAACCGAAAGCGTGCCCGACACGCTGTCCTGAGAGCCCGATAGCGCGCTGCCCGCCCCCAACAGCCCGACGACCGGAGCCAGAACCAGACTTGCGACAAATGCGAGAACGATCGCTGCGAGAACGGTGACCGCCGTATACCCCATCGCCTTGTCAGCCGGAGCCTTCATCAGCTTGGGCAGCCCGAGATAGAGGAGATACAGGCTATAGAGCCCCAATATCCCAAGGAAGCCAAGCCCGGGTATCAGGCCGAATATTCCAGCCACCCACGCCGCTGTGCCGCTATAGGCAGCAACCTTGAAGGCCTGAATCCGGTTCTTGATCGCCCCGAAACTGGGTGCAAGTCCGTCAATCACGGTTGCCAGAATAAAAACCCCGAGCAAGGCGATGACGTAACTGGTTATTGCAGTCCCAACGGCCTGTGTAACGCTCGGGCGATACGTGATGCCCAATGCGGAATAGCCGAAAAGCACACCCTTGATCATTCCCGCCACGGGGCCGATGGCCGCAAGAATCATGATGTAGTTTTTATAAAGCCCGGCGATTTCCGCTGGTTCTGTTTCGATCACATCCCATTCAGCCGCGGGTTTCAAGAGGATATTCTTGACGCGTGTAATCAGGCTTTGCTGAAAACTGCCGGGCGCACCTTGTAAATCCATGGGTTCAACTCCTGATGGGAAAACCGGATTGATAGACTGTCGATCGTGGCGCGAACCGAGATTTATATGGTTGGCCGCACACTATCCCCAAACAAGGCGCGCGTGCAACAACCGTGTGACGATGGGACGTTCAGGCGTTGCGCGCCATCAAGCCGCCGTCCACCGGAATCACGGCACCAGTGATATAGGAAGCAGCCGGACGACACAGGCTGACGATCATCTGCGCGACTTCCTCCGGCTCCCCATAGCGATTCATTGCGGTGCGGCGCTTGGCGAAGACTGCCTTGGCTTCTTCGGGGATGACAGCGGTCATCCCGGTATTGATCGGGCCGGGGCAGATGCAGTTGACCGTGATCCCTGCCCGCCCGAATTCGACCGCAAGCGAACGTGTCAGGCCAGTGACCCCCGCCTTGGCCGCGCTATATCCGCTGTGTCCGGCCGTCGCCCCCAGCGCCTCGGTCGACGCGATATTGACGATCCGTCCCCCATCCGACTGCTTCAGATACGGAAGGGCTGCGCGGGTCATCTGTTGCGTGCCGGTCAGGATGACGGCGATCAGCCGCTCCCACGCGATCGCATAGCGCGGATCGTCAAACGAAAGGGCGTCAGAAATACCCGCATTGTTGACAAGAATATCGAGCCCTCCAAAAGCCTGAGCGCTTTCCGCAACGACCGTTTCAACCCGGTCGCGATCGGCAACATCGAGCGCCCAGGCCTGTGCCATGCCACCGTTGCCGACGATATCCTGTGCGACAATGTCGGCCCCTGCGCCGTTGAAATCGGTGACCGCAACTTTCGCACCCATCGCCGCCAGAAGCCGCGCTGTCGCCCGTCCCATCCCGCTCGCAGCGCCCGTCACGAGCGCGACACGCCCGGATACCGAACGCAGGGCGAGCATCTTGTCCGTGTCCATGGTTCCCCCTAAACCTCTAGCCGAGCGGTTACCGTATCGCCCTCGGCAAGCCCCTCGACCCGTCGCACATCGGCCTTGAGCGGCAAAAGGAAGCCGCCGGACGTCTTGTGCGGGAATAACGAAGTATACCAGCGGGTCGCGCCGATTGTCACGCCTACCTTGATGCTCCCAAAGCCGCCGGTGCGACCCAGCGCCTCATAGCGGATTTCGGCCGAGGTCTGTGGATCGATCGTCAGGAAATGCCATGCGCCCTTGGCCGGGGGTGCCGCCGTCCAGAGCCAGACGGAGCCAGTCGCTTCGATCATAGCGCTCACTGCGCCAGCCGAGCGATCAGCGCCTGTGCAGCCGCTGGTGCGCGAACCTTCGCGCCCGAGATGAAGAAGACGAACGCATCGCCATCTGCCGCCCATCCCCGCGCACGGTCCCGCCAACCGAAGAGCGCCTGGTCCTTATAGCCCAGCGGCTCTTCCTCGACCGTCTTCATCAGCCGGGCATATTTGAAATCGGCCGTACCCTCGTCGATGCAGGGATATTCTGGATGATCAGCAAATACGATCGCCACACCGGCCTTTTTCATCAGCGCGGTGAAAGCGGGATCGCGGAAGCTTTCATGCCGTACTTCGAAGGCATGGCTCAACGCGAGGCCCGCCACACTGTCGGGCAGCAGGGCGATGAATCCGGCCATATCGTCCGCGTCGAACTGTTTGGTCGCGGCAAACTGCCAGAGAATGGGCCCCAGCCGATCGCCTAGTTCGGCAATCCCCTGGTTGATGAACCGCGACACTGACTCCCCCGCTTCGGCCAGCACGCGGCGGTTTGTGCAGAAGCGCGAAGCCTTGACCGAGAATTTGAAACCATCGGGTACTGATTTTGCCCATCCAGCAAAAGTCGCAGGCTTTTGCGATCCGTAATAGGTGCCGTTGATCTCTATTGCCGTCAGGTGGGCGGCGGCATAGGACAGTTCATCTTTCTGGCGCGTGCCCTCAGGATAGAAGGTGCCGCGCCACGGCTCATACGTCCAACCACCAATCCCGACCCGTATTTCGCCCATCGACGGCCTTTCCTGGATTAGCGTTTGCGGACAAACTCCGCACGCAGGACGAGTCCCTTGATCCCTTCATAGCGGCAATCGATTTCCTGTGCATCTCCGGTCAGGCGGATCGACTTGATGAGCGTCCCGCGTTTGAGGGTTTGTCCCGCGCCCTTGACAGTCAGATCTTTGATCAGGGTGACCTGATCGCCATCGACAAGCAAATTGCCAACCGCATCGCGGACTTCGATTGCGGTGCCGACCCCGGCAAGACCTTTCGCGTCGGCCGCGCTGATCCATTCGCCTGACGCTTCGTCATAGACATAGTCTACATCGTCTGCGGCCATGTGCTTGTCCTTCAAATGAAAAAGGGCGCTGCCACGCAACGCCCCTTTTGGAATTGGGATTGGCAGAGAGCCTTACGCGGCTTCAGCCATATCATCATCGCCCATGACCGGACCGGAATCCTGTCCCTTGGCACTCTCATCACGTTCGACGAATTCAATAACCGCCATCGAGGCTGCGTCCGAAGCGCGG
>JANLQV010000367.1:0-1533 GCA_031368025.1 Sphingomonadales bacterium
GGCAAATATGGCGGGCGCGATTCCTTTCTGACCGGGACGATCAGTCGCAAGATGCACCTCCATGCCCGGCGGATCCGCGTCGATCATCCCGATGGCGGCCAGATCGATGTGCGTGCGGAGCTTCCAACGCATTTTGCTGAAACGCTTGCGGCCTTGGGCTTTACCGAAGCCGATGGCGATGCGCTGGTGCTCGAGGTGGTCAAGTTCAAGGATACCGATGAAGGCAAGCGTCGCCTGGTGGCGAACATGGCCAAGGCGGCGCGCAAGGATCGCAAGGGCGAACGGCGGGGCCGGGGTGCGCCCGTCAAGGCACCCGCGCGCGGAAAGCGTTAGACGTGCATCCCAATTCCGCGTTCCGCTGGGATGACAGGCTGGCCTTGCGCGGATTTGCCGAAACGGTGGGTTTCGGCACGGTCTTCGCATCGACGCCCGATGGCCCGCGCGTTGCGCATGTGCCGTTCGTCTTTCTCGATGATGAGCGGATCGGCTTCCACGTCGCGCGCGGAAACGGGATTGCGAAACACCTGGCGGGGAGCGATGCGCTGCTCGTCGTGAAAGGGCCGGACGGCTATATCAGCCCGGACTGGTATGGGATCGACGATCAGGTGCCGACCTGGAACTATCTCGCCGCCGAATTCGAAGGGCCGGTCACACGGATGGACACCGACGCGTTGATCGCCCAGATTGACGCGCTGAGCGATTTTCAGGAAGCGCAGCTTGCGCCCAAGCCAGTCTGGACGCGGAGCAAGATGAAGGACGGGTTGTTCGAAAAGATGCTCGGCGCGATCTGGGGCTTCGAGATGCGGGTCGCGGGCTGGCGGGGAACATCCAAGCTCAACCAGAACAAGAGCGAAGAGGTGCGCCTCAGGGCCGCAGATGCGGTGGAGGCGAACGGCAATCGTGCCTTGGCACATCTCATGCGCGAACTGCCCAATGGCTAATCGCCTTGCCTTGTTCGATTGCGACGGCACGCTCGTCGACAGCCAGCATAATATCTGCCTGTGCATGGAAGACGCATTTGGCCGGGCCGGACTCGCTGCGCCGGATCGCGCGGCGACACGGCGTGTGGTGGGCTTGAGCCTGCTGCCCGCGATCCAGATGCTGGTGCCCGACCTGCATGGCGATCTTCATGTGCAGCTTGCCGAGGATTACAAGAATGCGTTCCACCGGCTGCGCGGGCAGGGGCTGATTGACGAACCGCTGTTCGACGGGATTGCCGAGGTGATTGAGGCGCTGGAGGCCGATGGCTGGATGCTGGGCGTTGCGACGGGCAAGTCGGATCGCGGGCTCGACCTGTGCCTGCGGCAGCACGGCCTTCGCGAGCGTTTCGTGACGCTCCAAACGGCGGACCGCCACCCCTCCAAGCCGCACCCCTCAATGGTCCGCGAAGCGATGGCTGAAGCGGGTGCTACACCTTCAACCACGATCATGATCGGCGATACGAGTATCGACATGGCGATGGGTGTGGCCGCAGGTGCGAGGTCGCTCTGCGTTGATTGGGGCTATCATCCCGGCCACGAACTGATTGCCGCC
>JANLQV010000381.1:0-2645 GCA_031368025.1 Sphingomonadales bacterium
TCGATGCGCTCGATGCCGCCGCGACCGGCAGCGATCCCACCCTCAACAAACTCCTCCACCGCGCGATTGCCGGGATCGGCACGGATATCGAATCGCTGACCTTCAACAAGGCGGTCGCCAAGGTGCATGAACTGGTCAACGCCATTGAAAAGGCATCGCCAAGCGCAACCCGATCCGAGGCGATCCGCGCGCTCGCCCGGCTGATCTCCCCGATGCTCCCGCATCTCGCAGAAGAGGGCTGGGCGCATATGGGCGGTAAAGATCTGGTCGCCACCCAACCCTGGCCCGCGCATGATCCCGCGCTACTGGTCGATGACGAAGTGACGATTGCGATCCAGGTCAACGGCAAGCTGCGCGATACGCTGACGCTGCCCAAGGCAGCGGACAAAGCCGCGCTTGAGGCCGCAGCACTCGCCAGTGACAAGGTAATCCGTGCGCTGGACGGGGCTATTCCGAAAAAGATCATTGTCGTTCCCGGCCGGCTGGTTAACATCGTCGCATGAAACGCGCTGCCCTCCTTGCCCTGATGCTCCTCCTGTCGGCCTGCGGCCTGCGCCCGCTCTATAGCAATGGTGGCGGCGGGCATGTCGCGCAGGCGCTGCGCACCGTCGATGTCGCGCCGATTGATGGCAAAGCGGGCTGGCTGATGCGCAACGCCCTGAATGACCGGCTCGGCCGCGATCGGGCGACCCCCGCGCAATACCGGCTTGAGGTCGAACTTGACGATTCGATCTCCGGCTTTGGCGTCCGCCGCGATGATGCGATCACCCGCGAACGCCGCACCTTGCGCGCGCGTTACCGGCTGGTTGATGCGGCAAAGGGCACCGTGCTGCTCGATTCAACGGCGGGTTCCGATGCCGGTATCGATGTGGTCAGCTCCGAATATGCAACGGTCGCCGCCGAAGATACCGCGCTCGAACGGCTCTCACAGATCATCGCGGATCAGATTGTTGCGCGCGTCGCGCTCTATGCCGAGCGCCAGACGCCCGAAAAGTGAAGGCCAATCGTGCCGAAATCGAACGCGCGCTCGATGCGCCGCCTGCGCATATCCGGCTCTTTCTGCTCTACGGCCCCGATGAAGCCGAATCGCGCGGGCTGGCCCAGCGCCTCGAACGGGCGATGGGGGCAGGGGCCGAACGCGTCGATCTCGACGGCGCGATGCTCAAGGCCGATCCGGCGCGGCTGGCCGATGAAGCCGCGTCCATCTCGCTGTTCGGGGATAAGCGCCATATCCGGCTGACGATCGCGGGCGACGAATGCCTGCCCGCAATCGAAGCCCTTCTCGATGGCGATGTGGCGGGCAATCCGGTCGTCGCGATCACCGGTGCACTGCGCGCAACATCGGCGCTGCTCAAACGCGCGCTCGCCGATCCGGCGGTGATGGCCTGCATCAACTATGCGCTCGATGCCGAAAAGGCAGCACCGCTTGCCGCCGCAATGGCGCGCGAACAGGGGCTTCGGCTCGATATGGATGCTGCCCGTCACCTCGCCCAAGCCGCTGCAAACGACCGGGCACTGATGGCGCAGGAGGTTGAGAAACTTGCCCTTTACCTCGACGCCGCGCCCGACCGGCCGATGACCGCAGACATGGCCGCACTCGAAGCGATTGGCGCGGGAGAGGGCGAGGCAGAACTCTCCCGCCTGGTCGATGCCGTGCTGGGCGGCGGCCCCGCCGAGGCTGCTGGGGAGATTGCTCAACTGGCCGAACAGGGCGTGACCGGTATCCCCGCCATCCGCGCATTGGCGAAGCGTGTCCAGATTCTCGTTCGCCTTGCGTCGCAACTGGCCAAGGGAGGCAATGCTCGAGCGATTGTCGAAGCGCAGGGCAAGGCGATTTTCTGGAAGGAAAAGGGCGGCGTGGAACGGCAGCTGAAACGCTGGTCACCAGAACGGCTTGCGACGCTTGCTGATCGTCTCCTCGCGGCGGAACGGGCAATCAAATCCCCTGCTTCACCCGGCGATATCATGGCTGATGCCGAAATGATGACGATTGCGAGAGCGGCACGAAGGTCGCGATAGGGCCCTGCCCAACACAAAAAAGGGGCCGCCGAAGCGACCCCTTCCTGTTTCAATCCCGTCGAACGATCAATCGTCCTTCAGGAACGCCGGTACGAAGTTCGGATCGCCGCCTTCGCTGCGTTCGGCACCGGGAGCGCGATCGCCGCGGTCTCCGCCGTCACGACGGGGGCCACGATCGCCGCGTCCACCGCCATCGCGACGGGGGCCACGATCACGGTCACCGCCGCCACCGCCGCCATCGCGGCGCGGGCCACGATCGCTACGGGGACCACGGTCTCCGCCTTCACGGGCTTCGCGCGGCGGACGGGTGTCTTCAAGTTCGGCACCGGTTTCCTGATCAACGACGCGCATCGACAGGCGAACCTTGCCGCGTGGATCGATTTCGAGAACCTTGACCTTGACGTCCTGGCCTTCGCTCAGGACGTCCGAGACCTTCTCGGTGCGCTCGTTGCGGATTTCCGAGACATGGACGAGACCGTCCTTGCCGCCCATGAAATTCACGAACGCGCCGAAATCAACGAGATTGACGACCTTGCCATCATAGACTTTGCCGACTTCGGCTTCTTCGACGATACCCGAAATCCACTTACGCGCAGCTTCGATCTGGGTCAGGTCAGACGAGCTGA
>JANLQV010000390.1:0-3372 GCA_031368025.1 Sphingomonadales bacterium
ACCTTCACGATCATGTCGGCTTTCGCGAATATCTCTGACGCGCCCTCAACGATCGTCGCCCCAGTTTGCAGATATGTCGCATCGTCAGCGCCCATCCCGGCGCCTGCGCCCGATTGAACAAGCACATCATGGCCGCGCGCCACATATTCGCGGACAGAGGCAGGCGTCAGGCCGACGCGATATTCGTGAGTTTTGATTTCCGTTGGAACACCGATGCGCATCACAGATCATCCTTGCTGGCTATTATGCAGACTCTATACCCGCGTTTCGCTGCATTTTCTCAGCAAATATTCTGGCATTGTTCGAATTTACGCATATAATCAGCGCACAATCCAATATTAAAGATGAATTGACGCGCCATGGATCGTATTGATCGCAAAATTCTTCGCCAACTGGTCGCACATGGCCGCAGCACGCAATTCGAACTTGCCGAAGCTGCTTCGCTGTCACCCAGCGCGGCGGCACGACGGCAAAAGGCCTTGGAAGAAAACGGCGTGATTTCAGGTTACCGCGCTGAAATCGATCTCCGCCAGCTTGGTTATGCAGCGACGGTTGTCGTCTCGATCAGCCTCGACAGCCAGAGCGACGAGGCACTCTCTTCGTTCGAGGCTGCGGTGGCCGCCAGTCCGTCCGTACTGCGCTGCCTCCTGATGTCTGGCCGGGATGATTATCTTGTCACCGTCGCCGCAAAATCGATCGAGGATTACGAACGCATCCACCGCCAGGAAATCGCAACCCTCCCGCGCGTGGCAAGGATCGAAACAGCATTCGCACTACGCGAAGTCGTCAACCGGTCCGTACCGCCCCAGATACTTTCTGGATGAACGCGATCTGATCCGCCGCAGCCGCAGCAACGCTGCTTCAATCCGAGCAGGATAAACCTATCCTTGCTCGATAGCGCGCAGCTTCGGTTCCGCTGCATCAAGTGCCAATCTGATCTTCCCGACCAGCTCATCGATCTGTTCCGTGGTAATGATGAGCGGCGGGCACATGACAATGCTATCGCGAATGGCGCGAACCATCAGGCCGTTCGCGATGCACAGATCGCGCATCATTGGGCCGGCCGTGCCTTCGGCCCCGCCAAAGCGCGCGCCTGTCGCCTTGTCAGCGACAATTTCAATGGCACCCAACAGACCAACCGAACGGGCCTCACCAACCAGAGGGTGGTCGCTCAGCGCAGCGAGCGCCTTTGCCAGATAGGGGCCGGTGACGCTTCGCGTCCGTTCTACAAGCCCTTCGCGCTCCAGAATCTCGATATTGCGCAACGCCACTGCGGCTGCCACCGGATGGCCGGAATAGGTGAAGCCGTGGACGAAATCGCCGCCGGTCTTGAGAACTTTGACAATCTCTTCCGACACCGCAACGGCCGAGATCGGAAGGTAACCCGACGACAATCCCTTGGCCATTGCGATGATATCGGGCTTTACGCCCATTGTTTCATGGCCCCACATGTTTCCAGTGCGTCCAAAACCACAGATGACCTCGTCACAGATCATCAATATCCCATATTTGCGGCAGATCGCCTCAACCAATGGCCAGTAATTGGCGGGCGGGATGATGACCCCGCCTGCCCCCTGCACAGGTTCGCCAATGAAAGCGGCAACATTTTCGGGGCCGACTGCGATGATCCTGTCCTCGACCGCCTGGGCGCATACCGCACCGAAATCTTCAGGACTCATGTCGCGTCCCTCATTGTACCAATAGGGCTGGCGGACATGTTCGATGCCTGGAATAGGCAGATCGCCTTGCGCATGCATCGCCTTCATTCCACCGAGCGAGACCCCAGCGACAGTCGAGCCATGATAGGCATTCCAGCGGCTAATGAAGATCTTGCGATCGGGTTCGCCCTTGGTTTTCCAGTAATGACGAACCATCCGGAAAATCGTGTCATTGGCTTCGCTTCCCGACGCGTTGAAAAAGACATGCGGCAGCCGGTTCTGCGTGAGGCTCGCAATTTTCTGGGCCAGCAGGACAGTCGGCGGCGTGGCGGTCTTGAAAAAGGTGTTGTAGAACGGAAGTTCCTTCATCTGTTCCGCCGCAACTTCGGCGAGTTCGGGGCGGCCATAGCCGATATTCACACACCAGAGCCCCGCCATGCCATCAAGCATACGGTTTCCATCCCCGTCATGAATGTAGCATCCGTCAGCATGCGTAATGATCCGGCTTCCGCCAAGGTCTTCAATCTCCTGCCAGTCGGCCTGGGCTGGAAGATGGTGAGCGACGTCGAGGCGACGAAGTTCTGCAATGTCGTAGTTGCGCGGCATTTCGAATTCTCCTGAATGAGTAGAATGGTTAGGCTCCTGGTTACGCCCCTTGCAGGGCAGTCAGGGAATAGGCGCGGTCGTCAATTTATCACCGCGAAGCGCGCGCCCAAGCAGCTTGAAATAGGTCTGGCTGTCCGGTTCGGCGTCCGTGTGCCATTCGGGATGCCATTGTACTGCGACAACAGTTGCGTCGGCGATCCTCCCTGAATAAGCCTCAATCAGGCCATCTGGCGCAGTGGCTTCGATGCGCAGGGCAGGAGCAAGCTCCCCAATCCCTTGATAGTGCACGGAATTGACCTCCAGGCTTGGCCGGCCATACACACGGGCAAGGATCCCGCCCGGCAACAGGTTGACCGGATGGCGATGATCGAACATCGCGTCAAAACCCGCCCCCTCGGGCGCGTGATGTGGCAAGAGCTTTTCACTGGCGCTTGTATCCCGCCGCAAAGTTCCACCCAGCGCGACGTTGATCTCCTGAAACCCCCGACAGATGCCAAATACCGTCTTTCTGGCGTCGATCATCCGGCTCACCAGAGACAATGCGATTTCGTCCCTCGCGGGATCGAACGGCCCCTCTCCGCCCTTGTCATCATAGCGGAGGGCCTCGACGTTTGACGGACTGCCAGTGAGCAATATCCCGTCCAGCCTCGGCGCCACCTCGGCAGCGGTCATCAAATCAGGTAAAGACGGGATCAGAAGTGCGGCAACATCGGCATGAATCATCGCCGAACGAACATAGCGATCCATGACTGCCTGGGCGCCTTCGGTGCCAACAATCCGGTTGCAGCAAATGATTCCAAGGACGGGGCGTGCAGTCATGAAACTCGGAGACCCTAATATTTGATCATGATGTGGCGGGGGGTCGTATAATGCTCGAGGCTGAAGATCGACAAATCCGATCCATAGCCGGAAGACTTGACCCCGCCATGCGGCATTTCAGTCGCATTGACGCCATGCGTGTTGATCCAGGTCACCCCGTATTGCAACAGCGCCGCAAATCGTGACGCTTTTGATATGTCGCGGGTCCACACCGATGAAGCGAGCCCATATTCACTGTCATTGGCCCAAGCGAGAACCTGATCCGGATCATCGAAACGGGTCACCGATA
>JANLQV010000397.1:0-1705 GCA_031368025.1 Sphingomonadales bacterium
GATTGAGCCTTTGATCGCGATGAACGGTGCAATGCCATGCGAAACCTGGATGCCCACGCGATGCGAATCGCCGTCGGGGCAAATGCCGATCACGGTGCCGATGCCATCGACATGGCCTGTTACGATATGCCCGCCCAGTTCGTCGCCAATCCTGAGTGCGCGCTCAAGGTTAAGCTTGCGGCCGACCATCCACGCCCCTTGAGCAGTTCGGCTCAGGCTCTCGCCCGAAATATCCACAGCAAACCAGTCCGCGCCCTTATCGACAACGGTGAGGCAAACGCCTGAACAGGCAATCGATGCCCCCAAGTCAATTGTGGACGTCTCATAATTGCATCCGACAATACACCGCAGGTCGCCAAGCTGCTCGGCGGAGCGAATGGTGCCGATGTCAGTGATGATCCCTGTAAACATGCTAGAGTCCCTTATCGACCCGTTCGAAAATGTCGAGCGTGTCACTGCCAAGCTGGCACGTGTCGGCCCGGCGCCATTGATCATGGGCGTCGCCCATCCGGCCAAGGCCGATATCCCCCAGCGACGCGCGCCCGGCGCCGATGGTGATCGGCGCGCGGTAGAGCAACAACCGATCGACCATCCCGGCCTTGAGGAACGAGGCAGCGGTAGCGGCACCCCCTTCAACAAGGACCCAGTCCACATTTTCAAGACTGGTAATCGCTTGCGGCGACGCGAGCGCTTCCCATCCCTCAGGTGCTGCGCCGCTCGTCAGCAACCCCTTGCGCGGCGATCGATCCTCCAGGCCGGGCAGGCGGACGTCAAGCCGGGGATTGTCTGCCTCAAGCGTCCCGCGACCAACGACGATCATGTTGGCGCGCGCCCGTTCCAGATGACCGTGTGCTCGTGCTGCCTCACCGGTGATCCAGCGGCTCTCTCCGCTCGCGAGCGCAATACAGCCGTCAAGCGAGGTCGCGAGTTTCAGCGTCACGAAGGGCCGCCCGCGAGTCTGTTGTGACCACCACCCGGCCATCGCTGCCTTGGCTGCATCTGGTAAAGGCCCGTCCGAGACGGCAATCCCGCAGGCCCGCAGTCGATCAAAGCCCTGCCCATTGGTCCGCGTGTCTGGATCGCGTGCCGCAGAGACGACACGGGATACCCCGCTTGCGATCAGACTGTCCGCACAAGCCGGGCCACGATCACTTTGATGCGCACAGGGTTCAAGCGAAGTATAAGCAGTGCTGCCGCGCGCCTCCTCTCCCGCCTGTTCCAGCGCCATTGCCTCTGCATGGGGGCGCCCGCCCGGCTGCGTCCAGCCACGCCCGATCACGCGCCCTTCGCGCACCAGAATACAGCCGACATTCGGATTGGGCGTCGTCCGCGCGCGGCCTCGTCCGGCGATCGCGATCGCGGCAGCCATGAAACGCGCATCGTCAGCGCTGGTCAAAATCCCATCTCGCTCAGCTTCTTGCTTAACGCGGCGGATGATTTGCGTTGCGCCTCTTGTAACACCTTGAGCTGTGCCGCTTCTGCCTTGCGCTGTTTCTCGTCGAGCCGCTGTTGTGCCTTGATCTGGGCATCGGTCCGGTTCCCGGAATAATTCTGCACCCATATCACTTCAGGTGGTTTGTACTCCTTGGTTCTCGACTGGATGAGGAACACCGTGATGAAATAGCCGGTGATCAAAACCGAAAGCAGGGCAAACACCCATTGATGCTTTTGTCGCGAGGAAAAAAACGCGCGGAGATCGGCAAGA
>JANLQV010000411.1:0-4125 GCA_031368025.1 Sphingomonadales bacterium
CGGAACGGAGCTTGCCTGCATCGCGCGAACCGGCCTCGCCCTTGCAGGCAATATAGTCGTCATAGGCAATGGTTTCGGCGCGGATGAAACCGCGTTCGAAATCGGTGTGGATCACGCCGGCCGCTTGCGGTGCCTTTGCGCCCTTGGTCACGGTCCACGCCCGGGTTTCCTTCGGGCCGCAGGTGAAGAAGGTGATGAGGTGGAGCAGCGCATAGCCCGCACGGATGACGCGCGTCAGGCCGGTTTCATTCAAGCCAAGGTCGGCAAGGAACTCGCCCCGATCTTCTTGGGGCATCGTCACGATTTCGGCTTCGATCGCGGCGGATACGACGACTGCTTCCGCGCCTTCGCTCTTCGCCTTTTCGAAGACCCGTGCCGAAAGCGCATTGCCATTGGCCGCGGCGGCTTCATCGACGTTGCAGACATACAGAACCGGCTTCGCGGTCAGTAACTGCGCCTGATCGAGCGTGCGGCGTTCTTCCTCATCCTTTGGGATGGTCAGCCGGGCCGGCTTGCCTTCGCGCAGCAGGTCGAGGGCTTGGCCCAGGACAGAGGCCGCGATCTTTGCATCCTTGTCGCCTTGCGCGGCCTTTTTCTGGAAGGCAGGAACACGTTTTTCGAGACTTTCGAGATCGGCGAGCATCAATTCGGTCTCGACCGTTTCCGCGTCAGAGATCGGATCGATCTTGTTGTCGACATGCTGGATGTCATCATCCTCGAAGCAGCGAAGGACATGGACGATCGCATCGACCTCCCGGATATTGGCGAGAAACTGGTTGCCCAACCCTTCGCCCTTGCTCGCGCCACGGACCAGTCCCGCAATATCGACAAAGCCGAGCTGGGTTTCGATGATTTTGGCGCTGCCCGCTATCGCCGCAAGCGCCGCCATGCGCGGATCGGGAACCGCGACATTACCAATATTCGGCTCAATCGTGCAGAACGGATAATTCGCCGCCTGCGCCGCCGCCGTTTCGGTCAACGCATTGAACAGCGTCGATTTGCCGACATTGGGCAGCCCGACAATACCGCAACGAAAACCCATGATTTCAATCCTGTTCCTGAAGCCTGAGCGCCACATCACTCATGAAGCGCGCATCATTTCCTTCGGCAAGCCACGCCGCTTCGGCGCCGACCGCACCGAGCATCGCAGCAACATCGTCCAGCTCTGCTTTGGCGTAGTTTCCCAGCACATGGCCCGTCACCCGATCCTTGTGTCCGGGATGGCCGATGCCCAGCCGGACGCGGCGGAAGCCATTGCCGATATGCGCATCGATCGAGCGGATGCCATTATGCCCCGCCGTCCCGCCGCCAACCTTCACCTTGACCCGGAACGGATCGATATCCAGCTCATCATAAAAGACTGTCACATCTTCGGGCTCAAGCTTGAAGAAGCGCATCGCCTCACCGACGCTTCGGCCGCTTTCGTTCATGAAGGTCTGGGGCTTGATCAGGAGGATCTTGGCACCGCCAATCCGGCCTTCACTGGTCAGCCCCTGAAAGCGCAGCTTCCAGGGGCCAAAACCATAAACGTCAGCCAGCAGGTCAGCGACCATGAAGCCGATATTGTGCCGGTGCATCGCATAGGATGCGCCCGGATTGCCGAGGCCAGCCCAGATTTGCATCAGGGCTTGCGGGGATTACTCCCCTTCTCCTCCGGCAGCTTCAGCTTCATCGCGAGTCGTATCACCTTCGGTCGATTTCAGGCCCGACGGCGCCACAACCGTCGCAATGGTGAAATCGCGATCGGTAATTGCGCTGGTCGATCCAGCAGGAAGGTTGACGTTCGAGATGTGGATCGAATCGCCCACGTCGAGGCCTGCGAGCGAAATCGCGATCTCTTCCGGGATGCTCGCTGCGTCGCAGACAAGCTCAAGTTCGTGACGGACGATGTTGAGCACGCCGCCGCGCTTGATGCCGGGCGAAAGCGTTTCATCGATAAAGTGCACAGGCACTTCGACGTGAATCGTCGCATGTTCCGAAATGCGCAGGAAATCCGCATGAAGCGGGCGCTCCGACACGGGGTGGAACTGCACATCCTTGGGAATGGTGCGCACTGGCTTGCCACCAACATCGATCATCACGACCGAGTTGAAAAAATGGCCAGTCATCAACGCTTTCATCAGCGCCTTTTCTTCAACATGGACGCCTAGCGGTGTTTCTTTGTTGCCGTAAATCACGGCGGGTACGCGGCCTTCGCGACGCAGAACTCGGGAGGCTCCCTTGCCAGCCCGTTCGCGCGCATCGGCCGACAGTGTCAGCAGATCGCTCATAAATTATCTCCATTCGGTATCAACCCGACCGCGCCTCCAGGGATGACCATGGCCGGGAAGTGCGCGCCCTTAACGGGGAAAGCGCAAAAGGGCAAGGCCGCGCCGGGTGTTAGACATGAAAAGGCCCGCTGGCGGGAAGCCAACGGGCCTTTTTTGGGAGGGTTGGCGAGCCGATTAGGCGCCGACGATAAAGGCCACGAGGATAAACTGGGCCCCCAGTGCGACAGCAAGGCTCGCGGACCGTACGATCATTGACATAACACGTTCCATTCACTTGCTTGCTTCGAAACAGATCATTCCGTTTCGATGTGCAACTTATGCTGCAAGTGCTAATAAAGTGCAAACGCGTTACGCGCAATCATGATTGCAGAAAATGCAATTATCACGAAAACGCCTGAATCCCGGTAATTGCGCGGCCAAGAATCAATGCATGAACGTCATGCGTGCCCTCATAAGTATTGACGGTTTCCAGATTGATGGCATGCCGAATCACGTGATATTCGGCTGCGATGCCGTTGCCGCCGTGCATGTCGCGGGCAATCCGGGCGATATCGAGGGCTTTGCCGCAATTGTTGCGCTTAATCAGGCTCACCATTTCGGGAGACCACGCATCGGCATCAATCGAGCGGCCAACGATAATTGCGGCCTGCAGCCCGAGTGCGATCTCGGTCTGCATATTCGCCATTTTGAGCTGGGGAATCTGGTTGGCGGCAAGCGGCCGGCCGAACTGCTTTCGATCGAGCTGATATTGTCGCGCGCGGTGGAAACAATCCTCCGCTGCGCCCATCGCGCCCCAGGCAATGCCGTAACGCGCCTTGTTGAGGCAACCGAAAGGTCCTGACAGGCCCTGAACATTGGGCAGGAGGTTTTCCTCAGGAACAAACACATCTTCGAGAACGATCTCGCCAGTGATCGAGGCGCGCAGGCTCATCTTGCCCTCGATCTTGGGGGTCGAGAAGCCTTCCATCCCGCGTTCGACGATGAAACCGCGGATGATGCCGCCTTCATCCTTGGCCCAGACAATCGCGATGTCCGAGATCGGCGAATTGGTGATCCACATTTTGGAACCACTGATGCTGTATCCGCCCGGCACGGCTTTGGCGCGGGTTTTCATGCTGGCGGGGTCAGAACCCGCATCGGGTTCGGTTAGTCCGAAACAGCCGATGATTTCGCCGGTTGCGAGGCGCGGCAGATATTTCTGGCGCTGCGCCTCGGTGCCATAGGCGTGGATCGGGTGCATCACGAGGCTGGACTGCACTGACATGGCGGACCGATAGCCGGAGTCCACCCGCTCAACGGCGCGGCTGATCAGGCCATAGGCGACATGGCTGACACCCGCGCATCCATAGCCGTCGATTGTCGCGCCGAGCAGGCCAAGCTCGCCCAGCTCATTCATGATCTCACGGTCGAACCGTTCTTCGAGCGTTGCGGAAACCACGCGCGGCAGCAGCTTGTCTTGCGCATAGGCTTCAGCTGCGTCGCGGATCATCCGCTCGTCATCAGTCAGTTGCGCATCAAGGTTGAAGGGATCGTCCCAGCGGAAAGGAGTAAATTTTGCCATTCTGGCCCTTTGGCACAATTGGATTGCGTCGACAATCGAGGCAAGAAACTACACACCCTTGTGCGCAACACTCAGCCGAGCGCGGCCTCCCACTGGTCTGGTTTGAAGCCAATCAGGATGCCATCCGGATATTCGACCAAAGGACGCTTGATCATCGATGGTTGGCCAAGCATCAGCGCAATTGCCTTTGACTCATCGAGGCCAGCCTTGTCTGACTCCGGTAGCTTCTTGAAGGTTGTTCCTGCGCGGTTAAGGACCGTCTCCCAGCCAAACGTGTTGCACCACGCCTTGAGC
>JANLQV010000432.1:0-1530 GCA_031368025.1 Sphingomonadales bacterium
GCAACGAAAACAGCGTCATCAAACCGTCCAGTTCTCAACCACCAACCCCGGCACATCGGCGAAGTCGGCCTCGTTGTTGGTCACCACCACCGCCCCGATGCTCAGCGCATGGGCCGCCAGCAGCCTGTCAAAGCGGGCGCGTTTGAAGGGGAGTTTGGCATAGGCCCGCGCCGCCGCTTCATCGTAAGCAAGCACAGGGACAGCCGTAACAAAGTTATCCAGCACGGCAGGTGTTGGCGGTTTGCCGACATGGCTGCCCAAGGCGATTTCGGAAAAACTGATCGAGGAAATTGCTAGTTCGCCCGGACCACACGCAGCCAACCGCGTTGCCATGGCCGGGAATCGCCCAGCCATGGCATAAATGGCGCTGTCTGCGTCAATCAGGAAGCGATTCACCCTTGCTTGTCCGCTTTCTCACGCGCCGCAATAGTGCTGGGGCGCTCTTCAAATTCGCGCATTTCCCTGGGCAAGGGTTCCAGCCAAGGGCACTTGCCCCAAAATCCACTGATATCGAGCTTCGCCTTAGGTGGTTCGATCTTGCGCAATTCCAGTGCTCCGCTGGCCGCAATGTTGAGTTCAAGTTCCATCCCAGCCTCCAGACCCAGCCCCTTGGGCATCCGCACCGCCAAGGAATTGCCCGATTTGAAAACCTTGACCCGGCGCGACGGCAATAAGACTTCCGCAGACTGCGCCGCACCTGACACATCGAAAGCTTGACGCATGTCGCGCACTGCATTCTTGTCATGGTCGCTCATATCTGTCTCCGTATATACGTCTTGTATATACATTCACCTAGGCCCGTCAATTGCGCACACTCGCCATCGCCTCCGTTTCGGTTGCACTCGCCCTCGCCGCCCCGGCGTCCGCCGAGCTGATCGGCGGCTGCCAGTTCGACCGTGATACGCTCACATTTACGGGCTCCCCGGTGCAGCAGGCAACCTGTCTGCTGCGCAAGGTCGAGTTGATGGGCAAGAAGGCACCCCAGCCGCTCCCGCCGGTGATCCGCCAACTGATGGAGCAAGGCGGAGCGCCATCGGCGGCACAAAAGGCGGCGGCGATTGCGGTGTTTCCTGAGCCTTATCGCGATTACGCGCTGGGCTATCAGGACCTGCCCGCCTCACAAACCGAGGCCGGGGTGCCGCTGCTGTATTTCGTGATCCACGATACAAGTGAGCCGTTCATGGGGGCTGAGAAATTCCCCCGCCACCTAAACCAGGACCCCAAGGTCAATAGCTTCGAAAGTTACCTCGCCGCCGAGCCGGTCGCACACATCTTCCTTAACCGCCAAGGGCAGATCTGGGCGGCACACGATTTCAGCATTCCTTGGCGCGCAACCAAGCTGGAGAGCCGAGTGGTCGGCCCGACAGCGCGCGGGCGCTTCGTCCATATCGAAACCGTTCAGCCGCGCCGGTTTCTGCCCGGGGCGACCAATCGTGGGCAGACTTATGGGCCGAAGCCGGGCTTTGCGCCGGCGCAATACCGGATGCTCGCCGCGTTATACGTATATGCCAGCGCGCGTGCTGGGCATTG
>JANLQV010000435.1:0-1628 GCA_031368025.1 Sphingomonadales bacterium
TCTTGCCGAAACACCGGTCAATGTCTCGATCATCTGCCCGGCGGTGGTCGCGACGGATATGTGGAATCCCTTGCGCACGCGCCATGAGCGTTTCGGCGGCCCGCGGACCGTGCAGGAGCGACCCGAAGGACAAGCCGGGCTTACCGCCGATGTTGCAGCCAGCCGAATCCTCGACGCGATCGGCGCGGGGGAGTTCCTGGTCTTGACGCATGGCGACGATATTGCGGAAGTGCATGGCGCGCGGGCAGCAGAAATTGACGCTGCGCTGGCGCGGTTCCGTGAGCGCTATGGGGATGGCGCGTAGGGGCTATCGATCAATCGCGCTGGGCGGGGAGGTAGCTATCGTCGATATAATCGCTGAAGCGGGTAATGTGCGCCTCGAACCTGAGCTTGACCTTGCCGGTTGCACCGTGGCGCTGCTTCGCCACGATCAGTTCGGATAGCCCGAAGACCTTCTCCATATCAGCGGCCCATTTGGCGTGATCATCGTGCGTTTTGGCATCGTCATTCTGATCAGGGCGCTTGGGCTCACGCGACGCGACATAATATTCCTCGCGATAGACGAACAACACGATGTCGGCATCCTGCTCGATTGATCCCGATTCGCGGAGATCGGACAGTTGCGGGCGCTTGTCCTCACGCTGCTCGACCGCACGGCTGAGCTGCGACAGCGCGATCACGGGGACGTTCAATTCCTTCGCCAGCGTCTTGAGGCCACGCGAGATTTCGGAGATTTCCTGAACGCGATTACCATCGGTCTGGCGGCCCGAGCCTTGCAAAAGCTGAAGATAATCCACCACGATCAGCCCGATCCCATGCCGCCGTTTCAGCCGCCGCGCGCGAGTGCGCAGCGCGGCTATGGTCAGCGCAGGCGTATCGTCGATGAACAGCGGCAGCGCTTCCAGTTCCGCCGCTGCGCGCGCGAGATTGCGGAAATCCTGCTGCCCGATCTTGCCCATCCGCAGCAATTCCGAACTGATCGAGGATTGTTCGGACAGGATACGCGTCGCCAACTGGTCGGCAGACATTTCAAGGCTGAAAAACGCGACCTTGGCCCCGACCGATTTTTCAGGCGCAATCCCGTCTTCTTCATCACGCACCCAGCGACGCGCGGCGTTGAATGCAATGTTGGTGGCCAGCGCGGTCTTTCCCATGCCCGGACGTCCGGCGAGGATGACAAGATCGGAATGATGCAGGCCGCCGGTCTTGCCGTTGATCGAATCAAGCCCCGTGGTAACGCCCGAAAGTCCGCCGCCTGCGTTCAGCGCCTTTTCGGCCAGCTCGACCGCCATGCGCGTCGCCTGCCCAAAGGTCTTGACGCTCCCGCTCTCACCGCCTTCTTCGGCCACCTTGTAGAGCGCAACTTCGGCGGCTTCGATCTGCGCCTTGGGGGTTTCAGCCTCGCTCATGTCGAAGGCCCGCTCGGTCATGTTACGCCCGACCGAGACCAGTTCGCGCAGCAAGGCGAGATCGTAAATCTGGTTGGCAAAATCGCGCGCGCCAATCAGCCCCGCGCCGCTTCCCGTCAATTGCGCGAGATAGGCCGGGCCACCCAGCGTCTTCATCGCCTCGTCCGCATCGAACATCGGCTTGAGAGTCACCGGGTTGGCGACCATGTTCCGGTCGAG
>JANLQV010000460.1:0-4713 GCA_031368025.1 Sphingomonadales bacterium
ACTCGCTGGAAGCGCGCCTGTCCCCCACGACGGAACAAGCTCGGCATTCACATCGAAATTGCTCGCAATCGCACCAAGCTGAACCCCCATCGGATCCCCCACCGGCAAAGGAACAGGCACAGGTGTGGGCGTAGGCGACGGTGATGGAACTGGTTCCAGAACCTCCGTCGGCGGAACGGGTGGCGGAGGTGGAGCGCGACGGCGCCTCGCTTCCGCGACCACCGCTAAAGATGCGATCAGCGCAACAATCGTAACGGCAACAGCACGCTTCGACGTTCCAGTTTTGAATTTGGTCTTGTTCATGACCGCAGCTACCCTCGTTTTGGTTGTTTGGATGAGCTTGGGGTCGATTTATTAAGCACTCCCTAATGGCTGCGGCGCATAAATGGTTGCCCAATTATGAACGACGCGCCGCAGACATGCGCAAGGAAATGGTGCTTTGGCCGTATTCAGTCGTTACTCGAAAACCCGGCGGGTGTTCAAACCTGAGACAATCGTCGCGCTCCGATCAGGGAGCCAGAAAGCTGGACTTGGCGTCGCAAAAGCGCGAAATCCTTGCCTTTTGTAGCAACTTTCCCCAAGGCGCAGCACTTATGAAACAGAAATGGACTCCCGAGAGCTGGAAGCAGCATGAGGCTCGCCAGTTGCCGGTCTATCCCGACATGGCAGCACTCGACCGTGCGACCGCAACGCTGGGCAATTATCCGCCATTGGTTTTTGCCGGCGAAGCCCGAAACCTGACGGCGGACCTCGCAAAAGTGGCAGAGGGCAAGGCATTCCTCCTTCAGGGCGGCGATTGTGCCGAATCATTTGCCGAGTTTCATCCCAACAATATCCGGGACACATTCCGCGTCCTCCTCCAGATGGCCGTCGTGCTGACGTTTGCGTCCAAATTGCCGACCGTGAAGCTCGGCCGGATGGCTGGCCAGTTTGCCAAACCACGTTCCGGCGATACTGAAGAAATTGGCGGCGTATCGTTGCCCTCCTATCGCGGTGATATCATCAACGATATCGCGTTCGAGGAAGCTGGGCGCACACCGGATCCAGAGCGGATGATCAAGGCCTATTCGCAGGCCGCATCGACACTCAACCTGCTGCGCGCATTCGCGGGCGGCGGCTATGCCAACCTGCATCAGGTTCATGCCTGGACACATGATTTCATGGGCCGTTCACCCTGGACCAAGAAGTTCAAGGATGTGGCGGACCGGATCGGCGAAGCGCTGGACTTCATGGCGGCGTGCGGGATCAATCCGGACACAGTGCCGCAACTCAAAGGCACGCAATTCTATACCAGCCACGAAGCGCTGCTCCTGCCTTATGAGGAAGCACTGACGCGACAGGATTCACTGACCGGCGAATGGTACGACACATCGGCACATATGCTCTGGATCGGCGATCGTACCCGGTTCGAAGGATCGGCCCATGTCGAATTCCTTCGCGGCATCGGCAATCCGGTTGGAATGAAATGCGGGCCCAGCCTTGAACCTGAGGCGCTGTTGCGGTTGCTCGATATCCTCAATCCGAACCGTATCCCGGGCAGGATGACGCTCATCACGCGATTTGGGCACGAAAAGATCGAGGCGCATCTGCCTGCTCTCATCCGCGCGGTGAAGGCTGAAGGCCATCCGGTCATCTGGTCATGCGATCCGATGCACGGTAATGTCGTGAAGGCGGCGAATGGCTACAAAACGCGGCCGTTTGAGCGTATCCTTGCAGAGGTGCGTGGTTTCTTCGCTGTCCACCGGGCCGAAGGGACGCATAGCGGCGGCATCCATATCGAGATGACGGGCCAGAACGTCACCGAATGCACCGGCGGCGCGATGGACGTTTCGGAGCAGAGCCTGTCTGATCGTTATCACACGCATTGCGATCCGCGCCTGAATGCGGGCCAGTCCCTGGAACTTGCCTTCCTGCTTGCCGAAATGCTCAATCATGAAATGGCGGATCGCCGGGCCGCAGCCTGACGCATCAGCGCGTTTCCAAACCCAGCATATGATCCAGCGACCAGCGTCCCCCGCCACGCGCGATCAGCGGCACGAGGATCGCAGCCCAGCTCAGATGCGTCGGCCATGCATCGGGATAGACAAACAACTGGATCGTGAGCGTCATGCCCAGCAAGGCCGCCGCAGCCGGCCGTGTGAACAGCCCAAGGAACAGGAGGATCGGGAAAAAATGTTCGGAATAGGTCGCGGCATGCGCGGCGATTTCGGGTGATACCAGCGGCAGTGCATATTCAATCCTGAACAGCTCGTACGTGGATGGGGTTATCCCGATCAGGCCTTCCACCTTAGTCCTCCCTGACAGGAAAAAGATGGCGGCGATCCCGAACCGGGCAACGATCAGAAGCACGGCTTCAGGAACATGGGTGCCGATCCATCGGCTGGTATGGGCATAGTGACGGACAATTGCCTGCATCTGTTATCTCCGGCTCGGGTCAACGCGGCGGGGGAGCGATCAGGCCTTGGGCATCAGCGATCCGAACCCTTTGGGAGTCCTGGTCTTGACGCAGGTCCCTGCGGCAACAAGTTTCCAGGCATCGCCCTGATAGTTGATCTTTGACGTGCCAGCGCAACTTGTGCCCGCACCAGCCTTGCAATCATTCTTGCCGGCAAGCGAAACGCCATAGCATTTTTCCATCGGTTTGGGCGCAGCCTGTGCGCTCCCTGTCGCGACGGCGATGGCAAGCGTGGCAGCAAGAGCAGCGTTAGTGGGTGACATCATTATCTCCTGACGAGCAAAATGGGGAGGCGGGCGGCGGTCATGGGGGGATGCAGCCGCCCGGTGATCCCTGGGAAAACCCATGAACCACATGAGAGCTTCGGCGGCCGTCCTCGCGAAGTTACACCGGCTTGTCCGGTGTCGAAAAAAATTGATTGTAACGATCATCGCGAGACGGGCGAAACATCGGTGCCCATTTGGCAATTTCAGGAGAAAGCACATGATTAGCCTAAGAAACGGCGCAAGCCTTGCCGCCACGGCCGCGTTGATTGCGGTATCCGCAGCTGCAGTCACCACCCCGGCCGTAGCCGCCCAAGGTGGCAAGGTCGTTCACTGCTATGGGGTGAACAGTTGCAAGGGGACTTCGGATTGCAAGACTGCAACTACCGACTGCAAGGGCCAGAACGCATGCAAGGGCCAGGGCTTCAAGGAAATGACGGCAGAAAAATGCACCGCGGCCGGCGGCAGCCTGACACCATCGAACTGAGTATTCCGGCCCGGCTGGATATCCAGCCGGGCCCATTTCCCTTCATCGACGGTCAGGCGGCGCATGGCAGACAGAAAGCTTCACGGATTTGGCCTTGGGATGCGGCCTGCGCATTATGAGGAATTTCTGGACGGCCGGATTCCGGTCGATTTCGTCGAGGTCATCTCCGAAAATTTCATGCTGGATGGCGGTCGACCGCTCCACATTCTTGACAAGGTTCGCAAACATTATCCCGTCGCGCTGCACGGCGTCTCGATGTCGATCGGTTCTGCAGACGGGCTCGATCACGATTATCTTCGGCGGCTCAAGATCCTCGTCGACCGGATTGATCCCGAGGTGGTCTCGGATCACCTGAGCTGGACCCGGATCGAGGGTTTCAATGCGCATGACCTCCTTCCTTTGCCCTATACCAACGAAGCGCTCGATCTTGTGTGCGCCAATATCGGTGAGGCTCAGGATATGCTCGGGCGCCCACTGTTGATCGAAAATCCGTCGACCTATCTCGACTTTGCTCAGTCCGAAATGAGCGAATGGATGTTTCTCGACGAAATGTCCGCCCGCACCGGCTGTTTCCTGCTGCTCGATATCAACAACATCTATGTGAGCGCAATGAACCACGGCTTCGATCCGATAGACTATCTGAACGGCATTCCCGCTGCCCGCGTGCGCCAGATCCACCTTGCGGGCCACAGCCAGGGAAAAGAACTGTTGATCGATACACATGATCAGCCCGTTCCTTCAACCGTTTGGGCGCTATACGAGAAAGCGATCCAGATGATTGGTCCGGTCGCGACAATGATCGAGCGCGACGACAATATTCCGCCGTTGGGCGATCTCCTCGACGAACTTGCGATTGCTCGCGATTTGGCCGGAATCGATCGCCGGGTGCTTGCATGACCCTGCTCACCGTTCAGCGCGATTTCCGCAAGGCACTGCTTGGGGACGTGGATGATGCCGTGACGTGTCTGGGCGGGGAAACGGCATCTGCGGGCGCGGCGGTTTATCATAACGCTTATCGCGCGCAGTTGATCGAATGCCTGCGCGAAACATTTGAGAAATTGCACGCCTGGCTTGGCGAAGATGCGTTCGCCACGGCCGCTCTTGCCCATATCGCGGATCATCCTCCCCATGGCTGGACTCTTGGCGCGTATGGAGAAGGTTTCGACGTCACACTCTCTCGCCTGTATCCGGGCGATCCTGAAGTGGCTGAGATGGCCTGGCTCGAATGGTCGTTATCCATTGCATTTTCCGGGAGGGATGCCACCGTGGTCGCCGCCGACAGCCTTGCAAAGATCGATTGGGATCATGCCCGCCTGGCGTTCGCTCCAACCGTGCAGCTCGGCAAAACGACGACAAACGTTGGCGCAATCTGGTCTGCCTTGTCGGCTGGTGATGTTCCTCCTGCGGCGACAACCCTTCCCGCACCGGCCGCGCTCATTGTCTGGAGGCAAGACTATTCGCCCAGTTTCCGCACGATCGACGAAGATGAGGAGACCGCGCTGATCCAT
>JANLQV010000027.1:0-2357 GCA_031368025.1 Sphingomonadales bacterium
TGGAACCTGGCCGGTGCTGCGACACGATTGCCCGAAGGCATTTACCGGCTTGGCGATGGCAATCCCGGCGGGATGGCATTGGGTTGGCTGCTCGCCCAGCATCGCTTCGACCGGTATCTTGCAAGCCCCGATCCGATGCCACAGCGCGTATTGCTGACTAAAGAGCCCGCCGCCATTCCGGAAATCATCCGCGTCGCACAAGCGACAGCGCTGGTCCGCGATCTCGTCAACACGCCTGCCGCGGATATGGGGCCTGCAGAGCTTCAGCATCAGGCCGAAGCGATTGCCAAACCGCATGGCGCTGCGGTCCATGTGACAAAGGGGCATGATCTCGAGACTGGTTATCCGATGATTCACGCCGTGGGTGCGGCAGCGGAAAAGCGTCATGCTCCCCGCCTGATCGAAATTGAATGGGGCAATCCGGCCCATCCTCGTGTTGCGATCATTGGCAAGGGCGTCACCTTCGATTCGGGCGGGCTCGACATCAAGCCTGCAAGCGGGATGCGGATCATGAAAAAGGATATGGGCGGTGCCGCCCATGCCCTTGCGCTTGCCCGGCTGGTGATGGAATCGCGACTGCCAATTCGATTGCACATGCTCATTCCTGCCGTCGAGAATGCGATTGCGGGCAATGCCTTTCGCCCCGGCGATATTCTCAAATCGCGCAACGGGATGACGGTCGAGATCGACAATACCGACGCCGAAGGGCGGCTCGTCCTGGCCGACGCCATTACGAAGGCGGTGGAAGCAGACGCCGCGCTGATTGTCGATTTCGCGACGCTGACGGGTGCGGCGCGGGTCGCGCTTGGGCCTGATCTGCCTGCCCTGTTCAGCAACGATCATGATCTTGCAGATGCATTGAACAAGGCTTCGGTTGCCGAACATGATCCGGTTTGGCGCTTGCCGCTCTGGTCAGGCTATGACGATATGCTCAAATCTGAAATCGCGGATGTGGTCAATTCGGCTGAAAGCGGAATGGCGGGCGCGATCACCGCGGCGCTATTCCTGCGCAAGTTCGTGCCAGCGGGAACGCCTTGGGCGCATCTCGACACCTGGGCGTGGCGCGCCGGTGCCAAAACCGGGCGGCCCAAAGGCGGCGAGGCACTCGGCCTGCGCGCCGTTTGGGCCGTGCTGAAGGGGCGATATCCGGCGATTTAGGCTATTTTCGACCCAGCAAGCCGCCAAGGATCGAATCGAGCGGGTTGGCCGCAGAAGCTTGACCGCCGCCCTGCCCGAACGCGCCGGCAAGGCCGCCCAGCACATCGGCCAGCCCACCGCCCTGCGCCGGGGTGGTTGATGCCGCGGCGCTGCCGCCAAGGACCGAAGCCAGCACTGTGCCGGCCAGACCGCCCATGACCCCGCCGCCCATCCTTTTTGCAACCTGCTGTGCCACCAGCCCGGCCACAATGGGCAGCATCGCTTTCAGAATCGTGTCGCTGATCCCGGTCTGCGCGGAGGCATGGGTTGCGACCTGACGGCTGACGTCCTTCGATCCGAAAATCTGGCCAAGAATGGAGTTGCCGCTGTCAACATCTTCGTGCGGCGCGCCCATCCCGCTGACGATATCGGCGATGCCGCCAAGGCCGCCGCTTTCTTCCGTTTTGTGCAACCCACCAAGCACGGCGGGAAGCAACGCACCGACCGCTGCATTCGCCTGATCGGGAGAAAGGCCGAACTGACTCGCAAGGCCACCAACATCAATCTGCGGGGCAGAGCCGCCCTGCTGTCCACCGCCAAGCGCGCCCTGCAAAAGATTTCCTAGAATATCCATAGCCTTACTCCCAACTGACCAAAACACACGCGATACCGATGGTATGAAGCGTTAGAGGGCTGTAGCATCAAGAGCGCTGAAAAGCACAATCACGATTCGAATGTCAGGTTTCAAGAGGAGTAGCACATGAGTATTTTTGGTTCGATCAAGGACGCCATTTTTGGTAAGGCAGCGCAGGCAGCGCCCGCCCCAGTGGCAGCCACCGCTGCACCGGCGCCCGCTCCGGCACCGGGGCCCGTCGATGTTGAGGCCATCCTGACCGCTGCGGCGGCTTCGGTGAATTATGATACCAACTGGCGCACGTCGATCGTCGATCTGATGAAGCTGTGTGGTCTTGATTCAAGCCTTGCCAACCGCAAGGAACTGGCGACTGAATTGTCCTATACCGGCGACATGAACGATTCCGCGACGATGAACATCTGGCTGCACCGCCAAGTCATGAACAAGCTGGCAGCCAATGGCGGCCATGTGCCGGCTGACCTTAAAGACTAAGCCCGTCAAAACTTGATGGCAGCGGGACGGGCAATCCGAACCGCTGCCATTGCGTTTGTTGCATGCCCTCGTCTACATGCCGCGCCATTATGCC
>JANLQV010000036.1:0-8446 GCA_031368025.1 Sphingomonadales bacterium
TGACTACCAACAAGGGCTGCAGCGCGTGCGTGATGGCGGCGGTGGGCGGCGCGATCAGCGGATAGATTTGCCCGTCACGCTCGATGCCGGGCGGGTCAAAGGGTATGCCCTGTCTGCTTTGCAAAGGCTGCGTGTGGAACGGGCGACGGCAAAGATATCCGGCTTCGGTGCGGATCACGGATCGTGCAAGCGGCGCCACAAGGCTGGAATTCAGTATTTGCCAGATTGGCAGTCTTGGCCTGTCGCGGCCGACGCGCTTGAATATTTCACTGATCTAAGGAGCATTCTCGATGACCGAAGAAACCCCAAGGCTAGGATTTCCGTTGCTGGCAAGCGGGCAGGCCCAGAAAGAAGTCACTCACAACGAAGCGCTGGTTTTGGTGGATGCGCTGGTCCAGCCTGTGGTTCAGGCCATCGCGCCATCTGCCATTCCTGCAACGCCGCTACCCGGACAATGCTGGATTGTCGGCAATGGTGCAGGCGGGGCCTGGTCGGGTCATGACAATGCGATCGCATGCTGGACCGAGGGCGGCTGGCGCTTCGTGCCCTCGCGGGAGGGCATGAGCGTCTGGTGCCTTGCCGATGGCTTGCCTGCGCGGCGGGCGGATGACCGGTGGATCGCGGGGCAAATCGAGGCGTCTGTTGTCCGGATCAGCGGCAAGCAGGTTCTGGGCGCCCAGCAACCGGCGATCCCGAACGTCGCGGGCGGCGCTATGATCGACGCCGAGGTGCGAGTCGCGGTCAACGCGATGCTGGCGATGTTGAGGACGCACGGGCTCATTGCTGCCTGATTGTTTTTCCGATACTGTTCTTTCACGTCAACTCGATCATAACTGTGGCATTTAGGCAACAGTTCTGGACATTTCTATGCTTGCGCGCCTCTTTCCCTTTGGCTAGTGCATTGGTGCTGTCCCGAGTGACAAATGAGAAAGGGGATTATTATGCGGAAGCTGGCCATTGCTATGGCACTCACGTCCACCGCCATTGCCTCACCTGCGCTTGCGCGTGATGATGCATGGTATATCGGCGTTGAGGCCGGGCCTTCGATCGTCGAAGACATTACTTACGATGTTGGTGGCGTCCAGGGTGCAACCCAAGTCGACCATGACACAGGTTATGATGTCGATGGCATTATCGGCTATGATTTCGGCGGTTTTCGCCTTGAGTCCGAAGTGGGTTACAAGAAGGCGAACGTAAACGCTTTTGCGTCGACCGTAACGACTCCAGTTCCTAACGCATCAGGAACGATCGTGAATGCGCCGGCCAAAACCTATAATAACGCTGGCGGCGATACCTCTGTCCTGAGTTTCATGCTCAACGGCATGCTCGATTTCGGTGATGATGACGGCCTGAATGGCTTTGTCGGCGTCGGCGGTGGTGTTGCCCGGGTCAAGGCGAGTTACGCCTTGGATGCGTTTGGCGATTCGATCAACGATTCGGACACAGGCTTTGCTTGGCAGGTCATTGCGGGCGTCCGCGCTCCGCTTAACGATCATTGGGATGTTGGCCTGAAATATCGCTTCTTCAATGCTGACAGCCTGTCGCTGGTTGATCTGGCCGGACGTGCGACCAACGGTCGCTATCGTTCGCACAGCATCCTGGGCAGCCTGATCTATAACTTCGGTGAACCGGCTGCTCCTCCGCCTCCGCCGCCACCACCTCCGCCACCACCTCCGCCACCTCCGCCGCCTCCGCCGCCACCTCCGGAAGTCTGCTCGCCTGGACCATATATCGTGTTCTTCGAGTGGGATAAGTCGGATGTCACGGCTGAAGCCGGCGGTATCCTGGACAGCGCTGTTGGTGCTTACAGCACCTGCGGTCAGGCTCAGGTCATGCTTGCCGGTCACGCTGACAAGTCGGGCACACCGAAATATAACGTCGGCTTGTCCGAACGTCGTAACGCTTCGGTTCGCGCCTATCTTGAAGGCAAGGGCATTCCTGCTGGTGTCATCAGCACACAGGCCTTCGGTGAAAGCGCTCCGCGCGTTGAAACCGCAGACGGTGTTCGCGAACTCCAGAACCGTCGGGTGGAAATCACTTACGGTCCAGGTTCGGGCATGTAAGCCATTCCAATCCTTTCGGATTGAAACGAGGGGGCCGGTCGAAAGACCGGCCCTTTTCGTTGGGGCCCATTTTGTTGGGACTGGCGGGGCAGGGACTGGCAGGTTATGGGCCGGTCGCTTATCATTTGAGGGCTTGTCATGAATATCACAATGATTGGCGCGGGTTATGTCGGCCTTGTTTCGGGCGCGTGCTTCGCGGATTTCGGCCACCGCGTCATTTGCGTTGATCTTGACCAAGCGAAGGTGGATGCGTTGCAGAGCGGCATCATGCCAATCTATGAACCGGGCCTTGAAGCGCTGGTCGCCAACAACGCGGCCGCTGGTCGGCTGGCTTTCTCCACAGATTTATCAGCATCGGTTTCAGATGCCGATGCCGTGTTCATTGCAGTCGGCACACCCTCACGTCGCGGCGATGGCCATGCGGACCTTTCCTATGTCTATCAGGCGACGCGTGACATCGCGGCCTCCGCAAAACGGCCGATGGTCATTATCACGAAATCGACCGTCCCTGTTGGCACTGGTGACGAAGTCGAACGCATCCTGAACGAAGAGGCGCCGGGTATCGACTGGGCGGTGGTTTCGAACCCGGAATTCCTGCGCGAAGGGGCGGCAATCAGCGATTTCAAGCGACCCGACCGGATCGTCATCGGCACTGAGGATGAGCGGGCCCGCGCCGTGATGCGCGAAATCTACCGACCGCTTTTCCTGAACGAGGGGCCGATTCTCTTTACGGGTCGGCGGACGGCCGAACTGATCAAATATGCCGCCAACGCATTCCTTGCGACGAAGATCACGTTTATCAATGAAATCGCTGATCTTTGCGAAGCCGTGGGTGCGGACGTTCAGGACGTTGCTCGCGGGATCGGGCTCGACAATCGGATTGGCTCCAAATTCCTTCATGCGGGCCCCGGTTATGGCGGCTCATGCTTTCCCAAAGACACGCTTGCGCTCCTCAAGACTGCCGAAGATTTTGATGCGCCGGTGCGGATCGTTGAAGCCGTGGTCAAGTCCAATGACAGCCGCAAGCGTGCGATGGGTCGCAAGATCATCGCTGCGGTGGGCGGAGATGTCAGGGGGCGGAAAATTGGGCTACTGGGCCTGACATTCAAGCCCAATACCGACGATATGCGCGACGCCCCTTCGCTCGCCATTGTGCAGGCGCTGATCGATGCGGGTGCCGATGTGGCGGCATATGATCCTGAGGGGATGGCGCTGGCGCAAGCGATGATGCCCGATATCACCTGCCTCGCCGATCCCTATGCGGTGGCCGATGGCGCTGACGCGGTCGTGATCGTCACAGAATGGGATGCGTTTCGCGCACTTGATCTCAAGCGGCTGGGCGATGCGATGCACAAGCGCTGCCTTGTGGATTTGCGGAATATCTACCAGCCCGACGAAGCCAAGCGTGCCGGTTTTGATTACCATTCGGTGGGGCGGCCTTCGGCTTAAACCGGCTCCCCCGCGGCACGGGCGCGTTCGAGCAGGGTCGCTTCGGCTTTGGGGACGAGGCGATACGCTGCGATCAGCAAGCCGAGCGAGATCGGGGCAACCACAAGAAGGGAAAGCATGCCGGTCGCAAGATCCCCGGTCAAAGTGGAGATTTTGCCAGCCATATAAGGGCCGAGCGCCAATCCTGTGAGCGATGTGCCGATGAAGAACGTGGCAGTCGCCGTGCCGCGCATCCGGGGCAGGACAAGATCGACAATGGTCGCCCCCGATGCGCCCAGCGCCGCGCTCGACAGGATCGTCATCGGCCCCTGCACGGCATAGTAAACCGTTTCGCTTCGCGTCGTGAACGCCACTAGAAAGGGAATAAGCGGTGCAGTCGCGCCCACAAGCGCGACGATGATCCGCCCGGAAGCGTTGGTCAGGCGCAACCGGTCCGCCGACCAACCACCAAGGATAACGCCGATCGCGCCGCCTGCGGCCCCAGCGCCGCCAAGGAAAAATCCCGCTGTCTGCGGATCGGCACCGAACGTCCGGATGGCATAGGCGGGCGAAAACGCGGCGACAGCGTAAGCAATGAATGCAATCAGGCCATAGCCGATCAAGACGCACAGAAAGGCCGGAGTTTTCCAGATCAGCACATATGCTGGCGGATCGCGTTCGCGCAGAGTAGTCGCCCAGCTGAACACCGCATAGACGCCCAGACCAATTGCGCCCCATTGCTTGCCGTCGCCCGTCAGCGCGTACAGTTCCCAAGAAAGCGCTGTGACCAGCGCGCCGACCATCAAGTTGATGAGCAGTGCCTTGAACCCGCGTCGCGCCGCGCCAATCAGGGTCAGCGGGGGAATGATGGCGATCAACTCTTCGCCAAAGGCCTTGAACGGTGTGGCAGAAGGTGCCGTCGGGACGCCGTCGATCAGGCCGCGGATGGGCTCGCGCAGGGTTGCCACCCACAGCGCGAGCAACAGGCCCGGAATGCCGACGGCGAGAAATGCCGCTTGCCACCCCACCAGCCCGAGCGGGCCGCTATGATCTGGAAAAGCGAAGTTCCAGCGTTCCTTGATCGCCCCGCCAATGAACAGCGAGAGCCCGCCGCCAAGATACAGTCCCGATGTATAGATTGCGATCGCAGTCGCTCGCTGGTGCTTGGGAAAATAATCGGCGATCAGCGAATAGGCGCTGGGCCCCGCAGTCGCTTCGCCGACGCCGACGCCAACCCGCGCGGCGGCAAGCTGGCCCAGATTTCGCGAAAAGCCAGAAAGCATTGTCATGCTCGACCAGAGTGTCAGGCCAATGCTCATCAACCGGACCCGGTTCCAGCTATCCGCCAGCTTGCCCAAAGGAATCCCGAATAGCGCATAGAAAACGCCAAAGGCGGTGCCATAGAGAAAACCCAGGTCGCTGTCGGTTAGATGGAGGTCGCGTTTCAGGTCCTCGGACAGGATCGTCAGCACCTGCCGATCGATATAATTCAGGACATAAACGAGGACGAGTACGGACAGGATATACCAAGGATAGCGCACATTTTGTGGTGCGGAGGGTGCGGCCTCATTCAACTTCTTACTCCCTGGCAGCGTTTGTATCTCGCTTGGCTTAAGGCTAGCACAGCAACACGGCTTGGCAAGGATATTGAAGTGCGGATGATTGATTCAGTGTTGTTTGTTTGCCTTGGCAATATCTGTCGGTCTCCGCTGGCCGAAGCCGCGTTCCGACGGCAGGTTGAAGTGGCCGGGCTGGATGTGGGCATCGATTCCGCCGGCACGGGCGATTGGCATATCGGTCACGTACCGGACCCGCGCGCCCAAGCCGTGGCCAAAAGCAATGGGGCGGATATTGCCAGCTATCGCGCGCGGCAGGTGGTGGTTGAGGATTTCGACCGGTTTACGCAAATTGTCGCGCTCGATCCGCAAAACCTTGCCGATCTCGAGGCGCTTCGCCCGGAAGGGGCGCGGGCCAGCCTTTCGCTTTTGCTCGATCATGTTCCCGGCCGGGAGGGCCAAGGTGTGGCTGATCCTTATTATGGCGATGCATGGGATTTCGAGATCGCCTGGGCGGATGTCGTGGCGGGTGCACAGGGATTGGCGGAAAAATTGGCTTTACCGAGGTCGCCCGGTCAATCGTGATCCGGATGCTGGTGGCTGACAATGCTCGCCATGAAGTCATTCACCGCGTCAGGATTTTCGCGCGCCGGCAGGTCATGAAGCGTGGAGAAATAGCTCAGCCGGTCGGCGAGGTTGACTTGGAGCACAGGTGCTGCGGTTTCGGGATTGTCGAGCGTGCCAATCGCGATTTCCAGATCGCCGCCATAGTCATAGCTCAGCGGCGTGCCGCAATGCGCACAGAAACCGCGGCTGACCTTGTTGGAACTGGCCCAGGTCGCCGGGCACCCGCGCGTCCATTCGATGCCCTTGGCCGTCACCAGCGGCCCAAAGAAACTCCCGAACGCCTTCTGGCACATCCGGCAATGACAGATCGTCGCGCGACCCAGTTCAGCAATCTGGTAGCGCACCGCGCCGCACTGGCATCCGCCGGAGTGGGGCATGACGACCTTACACCCGCATCGGCATCAGGACATAGAGCGCGCTGGCCTTGTCATTTTCGCGCAGCAGTGTTGGCGCTGCGGCATCGGCGAGGTGGACTTCGATCGTATCGCCCTCGACCTGTGCCAATATGTCCATCAAATAGCGCGCGTTGAAGCCGATTTCGAAGCCGTCGGATTTATAATCGCCCGACACTTCCTCAGACGCTGTGCCGTTTTCGGGCGACGTGACCGAAAGGGTGATCTTGTCAGTCTCAAGCGCCATCTTGACCGCGCGGGTCTTTTCCGACGCGATAGTCGAGACGCGGTCAACGCCTTCCATGAAGCTTTTGGGATCGATGCGCAGGATCTTGTCGTTGCCCGTGGGAATCACGCGGCTATAATCGGGGAAGGTTCCGTCGATCAGCTTCGACGTCAACACGGCGGTGCCGAGCCCGAAGCGGATTTTGCTCGCGGACAGCGAAATTTCGACCGAGCCGTCGATTTCATCGAGCAGCTTGCGCAGTTCGGCAATGCACTTCCGGGGAACGATGATATCCGGCATCCCTGCCGCGCCATCCGGGCGGGCAACCGTGACGCGGGCAAGGCGGTGGCCATCGGTCGCAGCTGCCTTGAGCACCGGCTGGGCGTCGTCAGTGACGTGCCAAAAAATCCCGTTCAGATAATAGCGGGTTTCCTCGGTTGAGATCGCGAAACGCGTCTTGTCGATGATTTCCTTGAGCGTTGTCGCGGGCAGTTCGAATTTGGTCGGCAGTTCGCCTTCGGCAATCACGGGGAAATCGTCACGCGGGAGAGTCGAGAGGTTGAAGCGTGCGCGCCCGGCATTGACCGCCATCTTGCCATCAGCAGCGGCGAGGCTGACCTGGCTTCCTTCGGGCAGCTTGCGCGCAATATCGAACAGGGTGTGAGCTGAAACTGTGGTCGCTCCCGGCGTTTCGACCTGGGCTTCGACGCTTTCATTGATCTGGAGATCGAGATCGGTCGCCATCAGCCGGATCGTCCCGTCGCTATTCGCTTCGATCAGAACGTTGGACAGGATCGGGATCGTATTGCGGCGCTCGACCACCGACTGGACATGGCCGAGGCTCTTCAACAACGTAGCCCGTTCGATGGTAGCCTTCATTGATCAATTCCCTGGTCGCGTTCGGTGTGGCTTGGTGCGCTTATAGCGACAGAAATGCCGCTCGCCAGTGCCTTTCATGGACAAGATTTGGCGCGGGGGCAAGGGTCAGTCCCGCTTGCATTGGCGATAATTTGCGGGGATGAAGCCCCATGACTTTACCAACGACATTGCCCATCGCACTGCAGGGCCGCATCTTCATCGCCCGCCACGGCGAAACCGTCTTCAATGCTGCAAAGCGGATGCAGGGCGATCAACTCGATACGCCGCTCACGCGCACCGGCTTTGCGCAGGCCGATGCGATGGGGGTGGCGCTGGCCAAATGGCTCGGCACACGGCAGACACTTTCGCTCTGGTCATCGCCCTCGGGCCGCGCGCTCCAGACGCTGGCCGTGATTGCGGAACATATTGGCGGGGACTGGCACGGCGCAACGCAGGACCGCCGGCTTCAGGAAATCGATGTGGGAGACTGGGCCGGGCGCACCTATGCTGAAATCATGGCCGAACAGGGAGACATTCTTGATCCGCATATCGCGCTGTTCAGCACGCGTCCGCCCGGCGGCGAATGGTATGACGACATCGCCGCACGCCTGCAAAGCTGGATCGACGATACCGCGCACATGCACGGCGACCGGCTGGTGATCATGCACGGCATGTCGTCGCGCGTGCTGCGCGGGATGTTGCTGGGCCTGCCGATCGATCCGCTCTGGAAGGCGCCAATCGCGCCGAGCCTGCCGCAAGGGACGATCGTGATGATCGGCAATGGGCAAGAGAAGATTATCGGCCATCCTGCATGAAGCGAATCATCCTGATGCTTGCCTTGCTTGGCGGGCCAGCAGCAGCGCGAGACGCATTGGGGGTCTATGATGGATGGGGTGCATTTCGCGACAATACGCCGATTCGCTGCTTCGCAATTGCCGAGCCAGTAAGGCGCGGGAACAGCAAATGGCGCGCATTCGCTGCGGTCTCGCACTGGCCGGTGCAGCGCATCCGCGGGCAGATGCATGTGCGATTGAGCCGTGAGAAACGCGCCAATGCGCCTGTTATCCTGAGCATTGATGATCGCCGCTTCCCGATGGTCGCAGGCGGTGCCGACGCCTGGGCACCCGATCCCCGCATCGACGCCGCGATTGTTGCCGCGATGCGTTCCGGGCGGAGCATGAGCATCGTGACAGTGGGCGCGAATGGTGGCGGGTTTGCCGATACCTATATGCTCAATGGTGCGGCAACGGCCATTGATGCGGCCGCGCTGGGGTGCGCGGAAATTTTTCCGAAACA
>JANLQV010000038.1:0-8824 GCA_031368025.1 Sphingomonadales bacterium
CATCGGGGGCAGAGTGACATCCAGCTGTCTTGTAACGCGGCTTCACAGACGGTGCCGATCAATCACGCCGTGCCGCTGACCTTGCTGGCGGTAGAGGCAGTGACGAACGCATTCCGCCATGGGTTTTCTGCTGGACAGAGCGGCAGCATTATTCTGCATTTCGATGTGGTGGACGGTCTGGCGACACTGTCGGTGAGCGATGACGGAATTGGATTTGATTCAACGCAGGAGACAGCGTCGATGGGCCGACAGCTGATGGACGCTTTCGCCCAACAGCTGGGCGGCGTCCTGAACATCGCAAGCACACCCGGCACTGGCACCGTCGTCAAGCTGGTCTATCCAGTTTCACAGGAGCAAGAACACACTGCGCTTCTATCAGACGACTAGCTATTTCTTGAGTTCGGCCGCCGCTGCATCGGCGGCATTGTCCGCTTTGTTGAGGGCTTCCTTGACATCCTGCTTCACGCCACGCGCCGTGTCATTCACATTCGCAGCACGATTTGCGAGATCATCGCGCTCAGCATCTACCTGGTTGCCAATGCGATCAATCGCATTGTCAGCGGCAGCCCCCGCCTGCTGTCCCTGATTCTCAAGACTGTCATTGGCGGAGCAACCGGCGATCAGCACGATCAGAGGCAAGACAGTCAAAAATTTGCGCATCGGAAAACCCCTTTTTGGTGAATGATGGCCCTTAAACTCCCGGACTACGAAAATGTTCCCGGTGCAAGCGGCGTCCTCCTACGGCAATCTGAATCTCGGTCAGAAACGCGATCAATCCGCCCGCCAGCAAGATCATTGATACCACGAAGATGAGTGCAATTCCGGTACCCAGATTGATTGCGAGGATTTGGCTGACGAATAACAAAACGACGACGAGGCAAACCGCGAGCGCGCTGGCGACGCACAGCGTTGTGGCCCGGTTGCTGTGCTTGATCCTGCGCTCGAGCATGGCGAGTTCGGCAACATACCGATGGTGCTCTGCGCCGTTTGAACTGGCATGGAGATCTTCGAGCGCACGTGTACGGTCGACCGAACGGCTCAGCCGCGTTCCGACGACATTCAAAATGCCGCCAATCCCTGCAAATAGAAATACCGGGGCAACTGCTGATTGGATAGTCGCAGCAATAGAGCCATATTCATAAGCACTATTCATTTCCGTGACTTCGCTCCTTGCTGCCAAACAATAGCCGCGCGAGTCAGGCATGACCCGCGCGGCTTGGTTGTGCGATGATCAGGCCGTTGGCTTTTTCACCGCCTTCGCAGCTCTTTGAGGTTCAGTGCCGTGGAGTAGCGAACTCCCGATCGCAGTCGCTGCGGCACCGACCACCGCCCCTATGGCTGCAGCGCCTGCAATCATTTCATTGGTGGTAATATGATCCATGCGGTCGACTGCCGCCTTTTTGATCGAGGTGAATTGATCCTTGGCTGATTTGGTCGTCATCATTTCAAATTCCTTTGGGGTTGGGGTTAGTTGCATCGCACGCCGTCGCGACCGATCGACCGTCCGATCAGTGCGCCACCTGCACCGCCGAGGATTGTCCCCAGCGTCTTGGAACCGTTCGGGGCAATCACGCGGCCAAGGAGCCCGCCACCAATCGCTCCAATGATGAGACCGGTGGTTCCATCATTGCGTCGACAATAATATTGGCCGTTTGAGCCGCGATAAATCCGGTCCTGATTGGTCAATCGGCGATCCTGATAATAGCTGCCATCGCGGTAGTAGCGGTTGGCTTGGTAACTGCCGTATCGGGGATCGTACCGATTATAATCATATCGGTTATAGTCTTGCCATGCGGCACGCTTTTGCCAGCCGCGATGGCGACCGCGATCCCAGTGCGGCTGATCGCGGTAATCATTACGTGCACGCTCATCACCGCGGTCACCATTATGGTCGTTCGAGTGACCGCTGCGCTGGTTCTCGTTTCCACGCCGATCTTCATCGCGCTGATTGTCCGACCAACTCCGGTCTTGTTGGGCAATCACCGGCGCCGATGGCACCGCCGCTGCAGCGACCAACAGGCCAAGAACAAACTTCTTCATACTCAATCTCCTTGTGACGGGAGAACCTGCGAGGACCGACTTTGGGCCCATGACCGAGAAAATAATTAAAGGTGGCCCTAAACCGCTGTCAGATCCACGCCATGTCGCGGGTCGATATGCACGCGCCAATATTCGACGAGGAACATCGTTACCGTGAGCACAACGGGCCCCAGGATCAAACCGGGCGCACCAAACACAATCAAGCCGCCCACGAGCGAAATAAATGTGGGAACAGTGTGCATTTTCAAACGCTTTCCGACGAGCATTGGATAGATGAGATTGTCTATGCCGCCCACGACGATTGTCCCCCAAAGAATAAGGATCAGCGCATTTCCCGGGTGACCGGTCAACCAAAGGAAAATCGCTGCGGGTATCCAGATGATGAATGCACCGAGCACGGGGATGATCGCCAGCAATCCCATAACAATGCCCCAGAGGAGCGGGGTCGGAAGGCCGAGCCACCAGAACATCAATCCCCCGAGCCAGCCCTGGATCATGGCGACAGCGAATGTCCCGTAAACCGTTGCACGGATCGTATCGGCAACTCTTGCGGTAAGCGCGCGCATATCGGCTTTGTCGAGCGGTGACAGAACCGCAAGAGCGGTCAAGGCCGACCGACGATCACGCAAGAAATAGAAGAGGAAATAGAATGTGATGATGACGCTGACCAGCTGAGTGCCCGATCCTTGAACAAGTGCGGTTGCATTACTGGTGAGCAAAGAAACAGCATTTTCGGCTGTACGCGGCAAATTGACCTGTTGTTCAATCCACGCCGCTGCTGGTGCCAGATGGGGATGATCCGAGATCATATTCCGCCAAGCGCCACTCCGGACATTGTCTGAGATGAGGCGCGCAGCAGATGTGGCCTCGCTTAAAATCCGTTCGCCGACAAAGAATGTGGGCCCGATGAAAAACACCGCCGCCAGCGTGACGGTCACTCCGGATGCGATGCCTGCCCGTTTGATCGTCCGTTCGACCCGTCGTTGCAACGGCATCAAAATCACAGTCAGGGCTACCGCCGATATCAAAGCCGACAGAAAGGGAACGGCCAGCAGGTAAGACAGGAACAAGCCTGATATGGTCACGGCAACAAGACCAATCAGGTGTAGCCACTGTTGGACTCGGACATGGCTTTCCATTAAATCATCCAAACGGCCTGAGCGTTCCGTTTGGGATCGCTCAGGCCAATCGGGCTATTTGCCTTTTGCGGCTTTGCGGATCGCATCGGCGCTATTGTCCATTGCGTCGGCTTTGACCTCGGCTTGAGCGCGAACCGCTGCAGCTTGATTGTCCATCGCCTTTTCGGCAGGCGTGTCCTTACCGTCCAGCTTGTGATCCAGTTTGTCAGCTCGGTCTTCCATCTTGTCTGCGGTGTTATCCGCAACACCTCGCGCAGCGTCAGCATTGTCCTCGACGACGTCGGCGGTGTTTTCTGCCGCTTTCTCAGCTGGGCTGTTGCAGCCTGTAACGAACAGACCAATCACGGCGATGGAAGTGACGATTGATGTATTTTTAAGCGATATTTTCATTGTGGTTTCCCTCATGTTGCGCGCGATTGATTTGGCCGCGAGCGATGCCAGTATCAGCGAACCGAACCGCGCCGGACGAGATTGACGACGCCCAGCAAAACAACCGATCCGAGAAACGACACGAAGAGCGATTTGATGTCGAACGCTCCAGACGTAAACGGCGCACCGCCGAGAAAGGGCGTCAGCAGATAGCCAGCGAGGACGGCGCCAACAACGCCGACGATCACATTCAGAAACAGTCCTTGCTGTCCGTCCGTGCGCATGACGACCGAGGCGAGCCATCCGACGATGCCGCCGACGACAAGCATGATGATCAAGTTCATTTATCTTCTCCTAGTTCAAGAGGCGTGGACGACGAACGAAGTTTCACTTGGTTCCAATGCCATCGGCGCCGCTTCATTCATCTCCGATGCGGCGATCGCCATATTGGCATTGGCAAACTCCCAATTCGCAAGATGATCCAGGAAGGCATTTACAAAATCGGTGCGGCGATTTTGATAGTCGAGATAATAGGCATGCTCCCAAAGATCGCAGCACAGAAGAGCCGTTCGACCGTGCACCGGCGGCAGGTCCGCGTCATGGGTCGTGACGATCGCTACCACGCCTTCGGTCGCCACCAGCCAAACCCAGCCGGAGCCAAAATGCTTAACCGCCGCATTGTTGAATGCTTCGCCAAAAGCCTTGGCGTCGCCAATGTCCTTTTCGATCAGAACTTTGAGATCGTCCGTCGGCGGTCCGCCCCCGCCGGGCTTCATCGACTTCCAGAAGAAATCATGGTTCCAGCTTTGTGCGGCATTGTTGAAGATGGTCTGACGAGCGGCAAGGCCATGAGATTGTTTGATCACTTCTTCGAGCGACAAATCTGCCAGGGCGTCGCCCGCGAGCAGTTTGTTGAGTGTATCAACATAGGTCTTGTGATGTTTGCCGTGGTGCAGTGCCAGCGTTTCAGCCGAAATATGCGGCTCCAGCGCGTCCTCCGCATAGGGCAGTTTGGGAAGCTTAAACATGTGAAGACTCCTGTGCAAAGGACGCTGGTAGCGGCAGCTAGAGGCAATCGCCGAGTTTGCCTTTGACTGTGCCCATCGTGTTTTGCGCCTTGCCTTTGGCTTCCTGGGCAAGGCCCTTGGCGACCATCTCGGGATGATCTGTGCTTTTCCCGACAGCAACCTTGGCTTTGCCTATCGCTTCGTTGGTGGCACCCTTCACCTTGTCAACAAATTCGCCCATCGAATATCTCCTTGAGGATCGTCGAACCTTTCCGACTGAATACCAAACCAGCGACGTTCGGATTTGATCCGCGAAGAGCTATTTATTGTCGGTAGTGAGAATGGTCAGCCGCTTGCCGGTGCCGCCACTCGCCAAAGATTCGCGGGTGACTAGCAACGTCGTGCCGGGGCGAAGGGCCGCTGCAACTGCGAGGCGAAACGGTTCGGGCAAATGTACGCGAGCCCGTTCAACCGCGGTCAGTTCGCCAGTAACTGGCATTTGCCCAGGCAATGGCAGTCGAAGCCAGTGATATCCAGTTGCATCGATCCCGCGCAGTGTGAAAGCTATCGTTTCATTCGCGGCACCATCGATCCGAATCGCGCTCGATCCAATCTCGACGCCATTTCTGAGTACCACGATCCTTTTGTCACGACCGCTCAACACAATGGAAAGGGGTCCGGTTGGAGATTTTTCGGGATGCCAGCGATAGACTTGCTCGGACTTGGACTCTTCCTCCTCCTGCGCGTCGAACATGAGCGGCGCGGGCACAACCTCTGGCACAAGTGGATCGTCGGTAATGACCACCGTCAGCCCCAATGACGTAATCCCAAACAGCAATTTGGCGAAATCTGCGGGCAGCCTCACACAGCCATGCGAGGCAGGGTAGCCCGGTAATTTTCCCGCGTGCATTGCCACACCGTCCCACGTGAGGCGCTGCATGAAGGGCATCGGCGCATTGCTATACTTGTTTGATCTGTGTTTGACCGCCTTTTGCAGGATTGTAAAAACCCCGGTCGGGGTTTCCTTGCCCGTTTTGCCTGTCGAGACGGTGGATACGCCAATCGGCACGCCGTTACGGTAAACGTAGGCACGCTGTGTTTTGAGGCTGATGATAACGGTTACGGGTCCTTCGGGTGCAATGTCGGGTGCCCAGAGAGACTCACCGGGTTTCATTGCTTCAATGGTGCCGTCAACTGGAGCAGGAAGTCCCTGTGCCGAGAGCGTCAAAGGAGAAAAAACGAGCAACAGCGCTGCGGAAATTCCCGCAACCACGCGCTTGGATAGTTTGATCATGCCGGTGCCAGCGTCCTCTGCACCAACATCAGGCTTGCGTCACCGGGATAGCTCGTCACGGTGAAGCCCATTTCACGCTCAAGGTCGATGGCAGCGTGATGATCGCGGCTTTCGATCGCCTCAAGCGTCATGACGCCCTTGGCTTCGGCAAAGCGCGCAACATGGGCCAAGAGTTCCCAACTCAAACCCTTGCTTTTGAATTCGGGCAGGATTGCAATCGCGACCTCACCCTTTTTCATATCGGGCGTGCAAGCGAGCATGGCCGTCGCAATAATTTCTGGTCGATCCCTCTCAAATGCTAAGAAATTCTCGGTCTGGCGATGGTCGACGTGCGTCATTGAAGCAAGGCGATCATGGCCGACTGTCTTCAAAGCCGTCAGAAATCGAAATCGTAAATCCTCGGGCGTAACAGCTGAAAAAATGCGCCCAGCGCCTCCTCATCCTCTGGCCGCGCAGGTCGGATTTCGACGTCCAGTCCCCCGCTTGTCGTTAAAATCCGGCTCCACTCTCTCATAACTTGCTCTGCCTCTCACTGCCAAACTTGGCCATTGCCACTCGAGTATGTGCGTATTGATTAGGTCGCAAAACCCTCGGAAACTACTCACATCCTGGCTTTTACAGCCCTCGCCTTGGCGCATCGCGGTTGTTTGTGGTCCGACGGCGCACCACCTGCCTTTCATGATGGACATTCTAACACGACGCCAAATGATGAAATTTGGAGCAACAGGATTGGCGATTGTGGCGTCAGGTGGCGCTTTGGCATCGCCACTGCCGGATCAGGTTTCGCCCGCACTGTTAGGGAGAGCGCGCGCTGCGCTGCGCCTGCATCAGGGCCGTTTGAGTCACACAGACCGCATTGGTATCGTCGACTTCTCGCGCCCGTCGAGCGCACCGCGCTTTTTTGTCGTGGATATGGCGAGTGGCCAAACGGTGGCCCACCTGGTCGCCCACGGTCGCGGCTCTGACCCAGCGCATACCGGCTGGGTCCAAAGGCTTTCCAATGTGCCGGGATCATTCGCATCGTCAGGCGGAGCTTATGTGACATGCGATGCATACAACGGAGAACATGGCCGATCGATGCGGCTTGAAGGGCTCGACGCCGCCAACAGCAACGTGGAAGCCCGCGCGATTGTCGTTCATGCGGCTTGGTATGTAAACCCCGAAATGGCCCGTATTACTGGTCTGATCGGGCGCAGCGAAGGCTGCTTCGCCATGTCGAACAGCAGCCGCGACGCGGTGATGGCGCTGCTCGGTGCGGGCCGGCTAATTTACGCTGACAAGGGTTGAGAGGGTGCTGCCAAAGCAAATACACGGCCATTTTCTCATAGGGTTGTCAGGATTTGCAAGGCATTAGAGCGAGATGATATTATGCTGCACCATATCCTGAGTTAGCGAGGTATGCGGCGCATACTGTCGGCAGGAACAAAAGCCGTGCGCCCTCGCTTCGAATGGCGTTACGGACAGCAGGTTGTTTGTGGCTGGAGAGATTGTCTATGTTGACAACGTCGCCTGCTGAGCGCGTCGGGACGAAGCACTGCCCGACATATTCGCCTCTCCGTGATGTAGTCCAACCACTCGTGAATGCACCTTGTGCCAAATAGAATGCCCCGGCCCGGATGACGAAAACAGGGCGCAAGAATTTTGAGGAAGTGGATTTCAATCATCAAGAGAAGCAACGTTCGCCTCCGGTTGATTGTCGTGGTCCTACCTTCTCCATCGCTCGTTCTAATTTGGAATAGGTGCGGCGCAATATGTCAAAAGTTGAGCATGCGCGCTTCAGTCTCGACTGTTAGCGAAAGCGCACAGCAGCGTCCGCACGAATCCCTTCTATGGGCTATTCGGGTCAGCGGCGTGATCGATGCTGAATTTCCCTTAAGAGTAGGAGACTGATGTGCGAACCTTCCGACGCCGCGTAACCGAACCCAACATCCCAAATCCCACAAGCATCATCGCCCGAGAGGCTGGCTCAGGAACAGAGGACACAGAAGCATGTCCGAAAAATCCCAGATGGGAAAGGCCCGGCAACGAAGTGTTGTTGCCATTCTGAAGCCCGGCCGTTGAATATGTTCCACTTGAACCCGGAGTCACGGAATACAGCATGAAGGCTGGTCCTGACTTCACAGCAATATAATCAACGATGTAGCCCGCAAGCGCCCAAGTGCCTGAAGGCCCGCCAGAAACGATGCCGAACGGGTCATCGCTCTTCCCGAGATAGTTCAAAACGATGTCTGGGTCTTTCGCCGCATTGTAGGCGTTCTGGGTTTCCAGCGCCGTTCCCGCGCCTTGGATATTCCCGCTGAACTTGCAACCCGCGGAGAGCAAGCAGTTCGCATTGACCAGTGTGACCGCCGCCGATGCCGGGCTCGCTACTGCAAAAGAAGCCGCCAATCCCGCCGACGCAATAAATGAAGGCGTTTTCATGATTTACTCCACATCTATATCTTAAAATATATCATTTAGCATGGTCGACGTAGGGACTCGAGCGCACGCCGTAGAATAGTTAATCTGATGGTAATAAATTTTGCGTGACTATCACGGTCAAAGATAGTTAATATCCAGACTGGTCATGCTGTAAGTTGAGCGGTTTCTGACTCACGTGTGCGCCAGTTCATGGCTGTTCAAATTGTCCGGGCCGGCCGCCTGCTTTTACGTGGTGTAAAAGCGGCCGGGATATTGTTCCTCCCTTTGCGAGAATGAGCTCCTGTCGTCCATGCGGATTCAGGCAATCCAAACCAGCTTCCCCAAAAGCCGCTTTCACCGCGTTCCAGTGCGGCCGTCACCAACCTGCATGCCTGCGCCTCCCGGAGAGTCGCGATCTCTTCGCCGGCATAGCTGCCATCGCTCAATCGCCTGCTGAAACGGACAAGTAGCGCGGCCTCTCCGCAGGTCGCTCCGACCCGGGTCGCGTCATAGACGATGGCACCAAACGGAATGCTCACCAAGTCCGTCCCTTCCCGGATTTTCGCACATGCATT
>JANLQV010000042.1:0-2288 GCA_031368025.1 Sphingomonadales bacterium
GAGGCAAATCCGGGCCTTTGCTCCCGTGCCGGGGGCATTCTTCGAATTCAACGGTGAACGATTCCGTATCCTCGAAGCCCGGGCGTCGATCAGCGACAGCGCCAGACCCGGTGAAGTGACGGACGACCAGCTCGGCATCCAGTGCAATCCTGGCATCATCCACCCGACATTGATCCAGCGTGCGGGCAAAGCAGCGATGACACCGGCCGAACTGTTGCGCGGGCTCAAGATTCCCGCTGGGACGCGGCTCGGATGACGCGCTTTCGTCTGACGGTCGAATATGACGGACAGCCCTTTATGGGCTGGCAGCGCCAGCCACACGGGCCGACCGTGCAAGCAGTGATCGAGGCCGCCGCCAAGGCGATCACGGGCGAGGATGTCGTGCTTCATGCTGCGGGCCGAACAGATGCGGGCGTCCATGCCGAAGCGATGCCGGCCCATTGCGACATTACCAGGTCGCTGACGCCATTTCGATTGATGGAAGGCCTGAACGCGAAGCTCATCCCCGCGCCAGTGTCGATTATCGCCTGCGAAGCGGTCCGCGATGATTGGCACGCGCGCTTTTCGTGCATTGGGCGGCGCTATATTTACCGGATCATCAACCGCCGCGCCCCGCTTGCGCTCGATGCCGGACGGGCATGGCGAGTGCGCAACCCGCTTGACGCAGAAGCGATGCACAAAGCGGCGCAGTTGCTTGTCGGCCATCACGATTTCACGACATTCCGGTCGATTCATTGCCAATCGGCCAGCGCCATCAAGACGCTCGATCGCCTGACAGCGCGGCGCTTTGGCGAGGAGATCATAATCGAAGCGGCGGCCCGCTCATTCCTCCATCATCAAGTCCGTTCAATGGTCGGCTGCCTGATGATGGTCGGGCGCGGGCAATGGAGCATGCATGACTTGCAAGCCGCCCTCGATGCCAAGGATCGCGGAGCGCTCGGCTTCAACGCCCCACCGGACGGGCTGTATTTCGTTGAGGCGCTTTATCCAGCCTAAGTCGGCCGCTCGTTCAGGAGGCTCCGCACAAGCCCCTGCATTTGCCCGTCGAATCGGGCAAGGACGACATGATCATCGGCATTGTCGAAATGACTGACGAAATCCCGCCCATTCCAGCGATGGAGCGCGAAAGCGGGCGGGTCTGCGATGATCATCGGGCGCCCATCCGGTTTCTCAGGATCAATAGGCCCGAGGTCGAGCGCGACTTGCGGGGCGGTCGAAGCGCAGATGGCAATCGTCTTGCCGTGCCAGCCCACCGAGATGGGACGGTGCAGATGGCCGCAGACGATCCCGACAATCTGGTCGTGCCCGCGAATTGCATCCGCAACGCGTGCGACCCAAGGCTCGTCAGGATGGGTGTTCATCCATTCGATCCCGACCTCGACGGGCGGATGGTGCATCACGATCAGCGTCTTCGCATCGGGCTTTTCGGCCAATCTCGCCTTCAGCCAATCCGCACGGACCTCGCAAAACGCGCCGCCATGCCGCCCGTCTTCGAGCGTATCGAGAAACAGGAGGCGCAGTTCAGGGGTCTGGACCTCATACTGGACAAAGCCATCGGCCATCGGGATTTCGGGGTACCATCTGGAGAAATTGGCGCGCTCATCATGATTGCCGAGGCACAGCCAGACGGGAAACGGGCAGGCATCAAGTGCGTTGCGCAAGCGGCGATAGGACTCGCTGTCCCCACGATCGACAAGATCGCCAGTCGCCAGCAGCATGTCAGGCTGCGGCGTCATGGCCACAAGCTGACGAATAACCTGGTCAAGCCGCTTGCGGTTGAACTCGGACGGATTGTCCGGCTCAAACCCGAGATGAATATCCGTTACCTGCGCGATCAGCATGGAATCTGTGCCCTTGCAGTTGGCGCGCACCCGTGATGCCAATACTGCAGTGATTTGCAATATAGCGTCAATCGCTTGATTGTGACAGCATCGTTTCGGGACGGTTTATTCAACGGGCACTCGCTATGGCCCGCGTAAAGCGCGGGTGGCCCTTCACCCGATCGACTTTCTGGCGCGTCTGCCAGGGCGCGCCCGCGTCGATATGATAATCGTGGCACATGGCACAGCTCGATTCGACCGGGGTCTTCACGGGCTTCAGCCGCGCGCCGTTCTCGCCGACATGGCATGTGCGGCAGCTTGCCAGGTCAGGAAGCAGCAGGTCAGTCGCAACGCGGGATGTGTCCGCCTTGTGGCAACTTATGCAGGTTTCGGACGTGTGCGCGTTATGATCGAACCACCCCTTCAGCATGTAACGATCCGGCTGGAACACTTTGTGAATTGTGGGTG
>JANLQV010000051.1:0-9988 GCA_031368025.1 Sphingomonadales bacterium
CCGCGAGGAGCACATGACTCAATCAAGCTGGTTCGCGCGGATGCGCTGGCTGATCGCCTATTTCATCGTTTCAACGGTGGATTTCACCGTGACACGCACGATCAGCCTCAGGCGGGGCTAGTCCTTCCACGCCCAGAACAGGCAGCAGGGCGGGACATTCCAATATTCCATCCCCTGATCGATCCGTTCAAAATAGGGTGCGATGAAATCGCGGACTTTGGCGCGGAACTGGTAGACAAGGAACGCGCCACCCGGTCGCAGCACACGGGCCGTTGCTGATGCGATCGCTGGCCCAACTCCCGTTGGAAGAGTTGAAAAGGGCAGCCCCGACAGGACGTAATCGGCATGATCGAAGCCGCTATCCCTGACAATCTGTTCGACATCAGCGGCAGAACCCAGAATCGGACGGAAGCGGCCATCCTTGATCGTGGCAGAGAGATATTCGATAAAGTCTGGGTTTGTGTCGATCGCGACGTAAGTTGCGTTGGGTGCCAGGTGCTTGAGCACATGCGATACGAATGTTCCCACGCCGGGGCCGTATTCAACAAACAGGTTGGTATTCGCCCAGTCTACTTTGCTCAGCATATGGGCGATCAGCGTGTCGGATGATGGGATGATCGATCCCACCATCACCGGATGCTTCACGAAGCCCTTGAAAAACATCGCCCATGGGCCAAGCCACCGGCGCACACGCTTTTGGGAAGCCAGTCCGGCGGATGGGGCTGTCATGGTAATCCTGCGGCGGTTGATGGTCACTTGCGTTCGCAAATGTGCAGTCTCTTGGCAAGCTGCAAATGTCTTCCGCTTGGCGCATATCGCCCCTAACGCAGATCAGGTGAAGACGAATCAGGTCAGCGTGGGACGCGATTTTGCGATCCTGTTTATGGTGATGTTGATCACCGGCGCCGGGAATACGGCGCTCCAATCGGTGCTGCCCGCCATCGGGCGCTCGATCAAGGTGCCCGATAGCTTCATTGCCGCTGTCTTTTCGGTCTCGGCCCTCGTCTGGGTTTTTGCCGCGCCCTATTGGGCCCGTCGTTCCGATCGGAAGGGGCGCAGGGCAATGGTAATACTGGGAATTTCGGGCTTCACTTTCTCGATCGCGCTGGTTGGCTTGATCCTGATGGCGGGATTATTCGGCTGGATCAGCCCGATGGTAACGATGTTGTCGGTGATTACAGCGCGGGTTATCTATGGGTTGTTCGGATCGGCGGCCCCCCCGGCTGCTCAGGCAATCGTTGCCCTTGGCACCAGCCGCGATCAGCGGGTTAAGGCGCTGACCATGCTCGGTTCAGCATTCGGACTCGGCACAATTCTGGGGCCGGCGCTCGCGCCCTACCTCGTTCTTCCCGGTATCGGTTTGGCTGGACCGGCGATGATCTTCGCGTGTTTTGGGTTGCTCACGGCAATTGCGGCAATGCGCTGGCTACCTGCCGACCCGATCGATGACGATTTGACGGGAGCGCGCGGAGCAAATGTTTCCTACCCATCAATCGGTGGCGCTCCCACGGGAGCCAGCGTCACCGGCGCGACTTCGGACATTGTCGACGCGGAATTGAAGCTGCGCGATCCGCGAATCTGGCCGTGGATGCTTGCCGGATTGATCATGGGCCATGCCCAGGCGATGACGGGTGCGGCAATGGGCTTCCTCGTTATTGACCGGTTGCATCTGGCCGTCACCGAGCTCGCGACCCAACAGGCTATCGGTCTCGTACTCATGTCGGGTGCCGGTGCCGCACTGCTTGTCCAGTGGGGCCTTATCCCCCTGTTCAACCTCGCCCCGAGAATGATGATGATCGTCGGGCTTTGCATTGCGGTTGCGGGCTTCATTGCGACCTCTGTAGCCACCAGCCTTTACGGGATTGCGACCGGCTATGCCCTGTCTTCGATGGGTTTCGGTTTCACGCGGCCCGCCTTTACGGCTGGATCATCGCTGGCCGTGGGGCGGAGGTTGCAGGGCCTTGTGGCTGGGCATGTGACCGCGATCAACGGAGCATCGTTTGTGCTGGGCCCCACGATCGGGGTGGGCCTCTACGAATTTTGGAGACCGTTGCCGTTCCTCGTCGCGGCAACCGTGATGCTGATGATGATTCCCTACGCGCTGGTTCGCCTCAATCTTTTGGACCGCGAGGTGTAACCATCCCGGGCGCGATGAAGCCCATCGACGGCGTCGGCTTGAAAGCGTCGATCTTCAACTGGGTGTGCATCTTTTCATACTCCTGCTCCATGTCTGCGGTTACCGAAGCACGGGTGTCGAGCAACGCAGTTTCAAAATGCGCCTTATTCACTTTCTTCGACTTCAACGATTCCCGGAGCGCCGCAAGTCCTGCGCGGCGCACCAGATCTTCAAGGTCGGCTCCCGTGAACTTATCCGTCCGCGCGGCGAGCGCGGCAAGGTCAACATCCTTGGCAAGTGGCATTTTCTTGGTGTGAATGCCCAGAATATGCCTTCGGCCTGCCTCGTTCGGCACGGTGACATAGATCAGCTCATCCAGCCGCCCCGGCCGCATCAGGGCCGGATCAATCAGGGTGGGACGATTGGTCGCGCCGATCACGACCACAGACTGCATTTCCTCGATGCCGTCCATCTCGGCGAGCAGCATGTTAACGACCCGCTCGGTGACCTGCGGTTCTCCCGCGCCGCCGCTTCCGCGCGCCGGCACAAGGCTGTCCATCTCGTCGATGAAGATGATGCAGGGGGCAACCTGTCGGGCGCGGGCAAAAAGGCGGGCAATCTGCTGTTCGCTTTCGCCATACCATTTGGACAGGAGATCGCTCGACTTGATGGCGATAAAATTCGCCTCTGCCTCGCGGGCCACGGCCTTTGCAAGCAGCGTCTTGCCCGTGCCAGGAGGTCCGTAAAGCAGGAAACCCTTGGCCGGACGAATGCCCAGCCGCCGGAAGGCTTCCGGATTCTTGAGCGGAAGTTCAATACCCTCCTTGAGCTTTCGTTGTGCCTCATCCAGCCCGCCGAGGTCTTCCCAGCGAACGTCAGGCATCTGCACCATGACTTCACGCATCGCAGAGGGCTGAACACGTTTCAACGCCGCCTGAAAATCCTCGCGGGTGACGGAGAGCATGTCGAGGACTTCAGGCGGAATTGCCGGATTCTCAAGGTCGAGCATCGGCATGATTCGGCGCACGGCCTCGATCGCTGCTTCGCGTGTCAAGGCGGCAAGGTCTGCGCCCACAAAGCCATAGGTTGTCCGGGCCAGCTCGGCCAGGTCGACGCCTTCGCCCAGCGGCATGCCGCGCGTGTGGATGGCAAGGATCTCGCGGCGCCCTCGGATGTCTGGCACGCCGATGATGATCTCGCGATCGAAGCGGCCAGGGCGGCGCAAGGCCTCGTCAATCGCTTCCGGACGATTCGTCGCGGCGATCACAATCAGGTTGGCGCGGGGCTCCAACCCATCCATTAACGTCAGCAATTGCGCCACGAGACGCTTTTCCGCCTCGCCCGTTACATTGCTGCGTTTGGGCGCGATGGAATCGATCTCGTCAATGAATATGATTGCGGGTGCGGCTTTGGCAGCGTTCTCGAACACTTCGCGCAGTTTTTTCTCGCTCTCGCCATAACCCGATCCCATGATTTCAGGGCCGTTGATCAGGAAGAACTCGGCGGCACTTTCATTGGCGACTGCACGCGCCAACCGCGTCTTTCCCGTTCCGGGCGGGCCATGAAGCAGGACCCCCTTGGGTGCGTCGACGCCAAGTCGCTGGAACAATTCAGGATAACGCAGCGGCAATTCCACCATCTCGCGCAACGCGTCGATGGTTTCTGCCATGCCGCCAATATCGTCATAGGTCACGTCAACGCGACGGGCGTCGGCCGGCTCCTCATACTCCGCGCGCAATTCGACTTCCGTCTCGGCGTCGATATGGACGATGCCCTTGGGGCTGACCGACACCACGGTCAGGCGAATTTCCTGCAAGGCATAAGCGGGCGCCGCGAGCATCTGGCGCAGCTGGGGCGGCATATCGCTTCGGTCGACCTGTTGCTGACCGGCTGTCGCTACGACATCGCCCGCTGTGAGGGAACGACCAGCGAAGTTGCGCTTCAACGCGGCGCCCGAGCCCTGAAGTCGCAGATTTTGCTGGGCTGGCGCAAAAACCACGCGCTGAGCAGGTTTGGACTCCACTTTGCGAATTTCGACAAATTCACCCGTCGCAACATTGGCATTTATCCGTGAAAGGCCATCGAGCCGAATGACGGACAGCGCCTCGTCTTCGGGGTAGGGCAGGATCGCCCGCGCCACAGTTGTCCGCTTGCCGATGATTTCGATCACATCGCCCTCGAGCACGCCCAGCTTGCTCATGACGTCACGCGGCAAGCGGGCCAAACCATGACCACTCTCTTCGGGCCTTGAATTGGCGACCTGCAATTTGGTCGTGTTGATTTCGCTATCGGCCATTACACAATCCTGCTTGCATCGAAGAAAACAAGATAGGACGCCCGAAGCGACAAAAAAAGGGGTCGGTTCCGAAGAGCCGACCCTTGAAAGTTTGATAGGAGAGGATGCCTGAAAGGCCCGTTCTATGTGCGCTGCACCATATTATTGTGCAAGTGCGAAATGAAAAACTATAATTGCAAATATTGCATCTGACGACTAAACCGACCGTGTCCAACAGGGAGATCAAGCTATGCGTCGTTTGCCATCTTTGGCCGGCGTGGAGGCATTTGTCCACGTAGCGCGTCTTGGTTCAGTCAAAGCTGCTGCCGAGGAATTAGCCCTGTCTTCTCCGGCCCTTAGCCGCAGAATTCAGTCGCTGGAGCGGTTTGTTGGACGTCCGCTGTTCGAACGGCGACACCAGGCTATTGTCCCCAATATCGACGGGGACAAGCTGATGCACCTTGTCGCCCCCATTCTCGATTCCCTTACTGATGCTATTGAAACGCTGACCAGCCCAAATCCGGTGATGCGATTACGCCTTGGTATGATGCCTCTTTTTGCAGCGCAGCGACTGTTTCCACGGCTCGCCGAACTCCGGGAGGAGCACCCCGCGCTGCATATTGATGTCGATACCGCGGCGCATGGCGTATCGCGATTGGGTGATGGGCTGGATGCTGCGATTGTGCTCTCCCGCGAGATCGATCCGGCACTCTATGCCCGCAGGCTGGATCGCAACATGGTTTATGCCATTGGCGCGCGTCGCCTGCTGCAAGGGCCGCATGCCATCACCAGGCCCGATCAACTTTCGGAAATGACCGTCCTCATCCACCGCGATATGCCGGACACGTTTGAGGAATGGCGCAGGGCATTGAACATTCCCGATCTGGAGCCTGCTGCGGTCGATCATTTCGACTCGGGCCAGCTTATGCTGGAAGCTGCCGCGCAGGGGCTGGGTATCGCATTCATGCATCAGAGCCATTTGAACGACGCGCATGATGGACGACTGATCAAGATTTTCGATGTCGAGGTCGAAAGCCCTTACAGTTACTGGTTCGTGTGCCGTCCCCGCGCGCTGCAGCTCGAGCCCGTCAGGATTTTCCATGACTGGCTAGTGAGTATTTCAGACCAGCCCTGAAGCCGGGAAGATGGTTTAGTATACTCTAGCTGACCGTCGCTTTGATGATCTTGCCCGGCGTCCGGGGCGGCTCGCCCTTGGGAAGCGCATCGACATGTTCCATGCCCGACGCGACTTCGCCCCAGACCGTGTATTGGCCGTCAAGGAAGCGGGAATCATCAAGGCAGATGAAGAACTGGCTGTTTGCGCTGTCGGGATTTGACGAGCGGGCCATCGAACAAATGCCGCGAACATGAGGTTCACGGCTGAATTCTGCCGCAATGTTGGGTTTGGACGATCCGCCCATGCCGCTACCCGTGGGATCGCCACCCTGCGCCATGAAACCATCAATCACGCGGTGAAAGACAACGCCGTCATAAAAGTTTTCGCTCGCCAGCTCGGTGATCCGCTCTACATGGCCGGGTGCCAGGTCCGGTCGCAACGTGATGACAACATCGCCCGTTTCGAGTGTGAAGGTGAGGGTATCGGCCATTGGGGTTGTGCTCCTGCGAAATATTGCGATGCCAGTAAAAGGCTTATGGCAGCGGCGCCACCTCTTTTTGCGGCTTACTTGACGATCCTGGCAAGTCCCTTTGAAAGCTGGAGGATGCCGTTGAGCCGGGCGCGCGGGTCTCCCCACGTGCGTGTCACCGAAAGACGGCTGTCGGGGCGCAGCTTGGCCACACCGCCCAGGCGATCAACATAGGCGAGCAAGCCGGGAAGGTCGGGGAAACTGTCGTTCCAGAAACTCACCAGGGCACCACGCGGACCAACGTCGATCTTTGCGATATGCGCTTTGCGGGCATTCAGCTTCACATTCATGACGATCAGAAGGTTTTCGGTTTCTAGCGGCAATTTCCCAAATCTATCAATCAGTTCTGCCGCAAAGCTCTCAATCTCTCCAGCATCTTCCATCTCGTTGATCCGGCGATACAAACTCATCCGCAAATCGAGATCGGGAACATAATCTTCGGGAATCAGGATCGGTGCATCGACCGTGATCTGTGGTGAGAGGTCGCGGGTGCGTGCTTCGATAATGCCGCCGGCCTTGGCTTCGAGGATCGCTTCCTCAAGCATCGACTGGTACAGTTCAAACCCGACTTCCTTGATATGGCCGGACTGCTCATCGCCCAGCAGATTGCCGGCCCCGCGAATGTCGAGATCATGGCTTGCAAGCTGGAAGCCAGCGCCAAGACTATCCAGGTCTGACAGTATCTTGAGGCGTTTTTCGGCCGTTTCGGTCATGATCCGCTCGAGCGGGGTGGTGAGATAGGCATAGGCCCGGATCTTCGCCCGCCCCACGCGACCACGAAGCTGGTAAAGCTGGGCAAGACCGAAACGGTCGGCGCGGTGGATGATCATCGTATTGGCGCTCGGGATGTCCAACCCGCTTTCGACAATGGTGGTCGATATCAGCACGTCATATTTGCGGTCATAAAAAGCGGACATCCGTTCCTCGACCTCGCTTGCCGCCATCTGGCCGTGCGCGATGACATAATTCAACTCCGGCACATTCGTCCGGAAAAAAATCTCGATTTCAGGAATGTCTGCAACGCGCGGCGTGACGAAAAAGCTCTGTCCGCCGCGATAATGCTCACGGAGCAGGGCTTCGCGCAGTACCACCGGATCCCAGGGCATCACATAAGTCCGCACCGCAAGGCGATCGACCGGCGGGGTCTGGATGACCGAAAGTTCGCGCAGGCCTGACATCGCCATTTGCAGCGTGCGCGGAATGGGGGTTGCCGTCAGGGTCAGCATGTGAACATCGGTCTTGAGCGCTTTCAGTCGTTCCTTGTGAACCACGCCAAACCGTTGCTCCTCATCGACAATCACCAGTCCCAGCCGCTTGAATTCGATGCTTTTTGCCAGCAAAGCGTGCGTGCCAATGACAATATCGACGGTGCCATCGGTCAGCCCTTCACGCGTGACTTTGGCCTCAGCCGCAGGAACAAGCCGCGACAGCCGCCCGACCCGGATCGGAAAGCCGTGAAACCGTTCGACAAAATTACTGTAATGCTGCCGCGCGAGCAATGTCGTTGGGCAGACCAGCGCAACCTGCATGCCCGCCATCCCGGCGATGCAAGCAGCACGCAGCGCAACTTCGGTCTTGCCGAAACCGACATCGCCACAGACCAGCCGGTCCATTGGCTTGCCTGACGAAAGGTCATCAACCACATCGCTGATCGCGCGATCCTGATCGTCGGTTTCGGTGTAGGGGAAACGGTCGACAAAGGCGGGATAAGCGGCGGAATCAGGCTCTGCAATTTCGGCCGCGCGCAGAGCGCGCGCTGCGGCAGTCGCCATCAACTCGCCCGCAATTTCGCGGATGCGCTCTTTCATCTTCGCTTTGCGCGTCTGCCAACCAACGCCGCCGAGCTTGTCGAGCCCGACCCCTTCGCTTTCCGAGCCATAGCGGGAAAGAACGTCCATGTTCTCGACCGGGACATAAAGCTTGTCACCGCCTGAATAGCTCAGAGCCACGCAGTCATGCGGGGCGTTGCCGACGGGGATCGACGTCAGGCCGTCATAGCGACCGATACCGTGTTCGGAATGAACCACGAGATCGCCGGGCGTCAGTGTCGCCAGCTCGTTGAGGAAGGCATCTGCGCTCTTCTTGCGCTTTGCCCGGCGCACGAGCCGATCTCCGAGCAGGTCCTGTTCCGTCAGAAGCGCCAGGTGGGGCGTGGTGAAGCCGTGATCGAGGGGCAGGATGGTCAAAGCGACGCGCTTTGCTGCAGCAATGGCTTGCGCTTGCTGCCAGTTTTCTGCCGGTGCGAGCCCCAACATGCCATGATCGGCCAGAAGTCCCGTCAGTCGTTCGCGCGAACCCATTGAATAGGATGCGATGATCAGTCCACGTCCTTCGCGTGCCTGCTGCGCTGCGTGCGCTGCGGCAGCTTCGTAGATATTGTCGCTGCGGGCACGTTCGCCGGCAAAATCGCGGGCCGCGCTGATTCCAAAGTCAATCACGCTGGCCGATTCGGGCTCGGCAAAGGGCGAGGTGAGGTGGATCGGGCGGTCGGCGACCGCTGCGTCCCATTCTGGCACATTCAGGTAGAGCGCCTCAGGCGCGAGCGGACGGTAACTGCCCGGATCGCTGCTCTGCGCACGCACACGATTGGCGTGATAATCGCTGATCGCATCGAACCGGGCCTGCGCTGCGCCGGTCACGCCGGAATCGCGGATGATGACGCAATCTGGCCCGATATGATCGAACAGCGTCGTCAACCGTTCCTCGATCAGCGGAAGCCAGTGATCCATGCCCGCAAGCCGACGCCCTTCGGACACCGCCTGATAAACCGGGTCGCCCGTGGCAGTCGCGCCAAAGGTTTCGCGGTAGCGGCTGCGGAAACGCTTGATGCCCTCTTCATCGAGCAATGCCTCCGACGCGGGCAGCAGGGTGAAGTGTTCGACACGGCCGATTGTGCGCTGATCGGCTGGATCGAATGACCGGATGCTTTCAATCTCGTCACCAAAGAAATCGAGCCGCAAAGCGTGGGTTTCGCCGGAAGGGAACAGGTCAACAAGGCTGCCGCGCATCGCGAATTCGCCCGCGTCGGCTACCGTATCGCTGCGCACATAGCCATTGGCCTGAAGCAGCGATGCAAGCTGGTCGCGGTCAATCCGTGCGCCGGGTTTCAAATGCGCGGATAGCTGGCGGATACGAAACGGCGTCAATGTCCGCTGGGTGATCGCGTTGATCGTGGTAATCAGCAATTGTGGCCCTGATTTGGGCCTCTGCAACGCTGCGAGACATGCCAGCCGTTCCGATGTGGAGCGCAAAGATGGCGATGCGCGGTCATACGGCAGGCAATCCCAGGCAGGGAACGACAACAGCTCGATCTCAGGCGCGAAATAATGCGCGGTATCCGCTGCGCTGCGCATTGCGGCTTCATCGGCCGCGACATAAATGGCCCGGCCCTTTGCAGCGCGGGCAAGGTCGGTCAGCAGCCACGGTAGGAAGCCTGCCGGGACACCGGCCAGCGTCAGGGGAGCGTCAGCTGCCAGAATACGGGGCAAGAATTCCATATCAGCGGGCAGGTGCAATGAAATCAAGCCGCTGGAAAACATCCATCATCCTGCCTGCCCATTGTTCGGGAACCGGTTGGGCACGCAGGCCCCAGGCCATGATGTCGACATCCTGTTCCTCGAGAAACGATTCGAACCACGTCATTTCATCATCATTCCAGCCTGCGCCATGCGCGTCGAGGAATCCGCCGATCATCATGTCTGCCTCACGTGTGCCGCGATGCCAGGCGCGGAATTTGAGGCGTTTGAGGCGAATGTCGCTATCCATCGGGTCCAACAGCAATTGGCCGGTCGCGCATTTTGAACTGCGTGGCCGGCTGGGTTAAGGTGGCACCAGATAGACATGCGCCCTGATTTGCTCAACCCGCTCTTTGCCGAGATCGAACTGCTCAAAGGCATTGGCCCCGCATTGGCCAAACCGTTGGCGAAGCTTGGGCTGGCGCGGGTGGTTGAC
>JANLQV010000363.1:0-6829 GCA_031368025.1 Sphingomonadales bacterium
CGAGTCCATACCGCCGCTGTGCAACACCAGCACCCGCATTGGCGTACCACTCCCTTTTGGAACGTTGATTTATAGCTTCTCGAAGAGAAACCAAATGAAGGTTACGGGCTAGCAGACATGTTCAGTGAATCCTAGGTAAGACATTCCTGACGAATGCGCGCTGGCGCTCAACGATCTTGGACATCGCAATTGAGAAAATAGGCGTGTCAGTGCGGCTGCTTGCCATTCGAGCGACGGATGTCCGGCGGACCTTCTGAACGAACGGAAGATATCCGGGTTTTATCGCTCAAAACCGGGCTCTCCGCAGCGTCCAACGTTCCAGACGTACAACCAGAACAGATACTGTGTCCGCTTTTGGCGCTTAGCTTCGATCGGATGAATGACCGAAATGGGACCTCAAAGCTGTCGTTGCGGCAGGCACCGAACATACGGCAGCTACCGCGATTTGGCTCCAGATTCCGGACAATCTCAAAGGTCCAACGAAGCGGTCGATCATTCATTCAAACGGCGGAAAAAACTGCCCGACATTTCATAACATTAGTCTGGGCCTCGCAGAACTTAGACTTCCTCATGCCGAACTCGTCGGGGTTTGCACCCGCCAAAACTAACCGATATTTTCCATAAAATCAGGCCAATCTCAGGAACAGGCTAAGCACTATCCAACTTTGAAACATCGAAAAAATCAAAAATTAGAGCGGGGTGCGGATAATGAAAACGAGCGGCGCGGCCGGGTGCCCCCGGCGGGGTGGGTCGGGGTCGAGAGGCGGGGTGGGAGGGCTGAGCATAGCTCCACGCACAGTTTGCCAATCCGAGATACCCGAATGGTTTCGGCAACGATCAATGTGCAAGCGGCAATTCGCGCTGGCGTTGCAGCCCTTATTATCGCGCCAGTGTGGTGCCATTGGGGCCAATAGGTCCAACGCATATGTTCTCAATTTTGCTATTGGACCTAACGGACCTAATTTCTTACCGGCGCACACTAAGAAAAATCACTGCCAAGGGTTATGACATCGATCATCGGCATAGGGATCAGTGCCTACATGGTGACTACTTCGGCGGATTATTAGTATCAACATAGACCGCATAGAATCATCAAAAAAGGTAATGATTAGAATGTGGTGGACACACTTGGGCTCGAACCAAGGACCCGCTGATTAAGAGTCAGCTGCTCTACCAACTGAGCTATGCGTCCATTCCAGCGCAAGCGTCCTTCGTGGGCGTTGCGGGAGGCAGGTCGCTAGCATGGTGTTTGCGTTTTGCAAACCCCTAACTGAACGAAGTGCGGTGCCGGTTGCTGCGTTCGATGGACATCAATATGCCAATGCAGATCATGACGGTCAGCATGGCCGTCCCGCCGAACGAAACGAGCGGAAGCGGGATGCCCACGACGGGGGCCAAGCCCATCACCATCATCAGGTTGATCGTGAAATAAAAGAAGATTGTGCTGGTCAGACCTGCTGCGGCGAGCCGCCCGAAGCGCGTGGGGGCCTTCGCCGCGACGCGCATCCCCCAGCGGAACAGGAGCAGGAAGGCGCCGATGACGAAAATGCCCCCCATCAATCCCCATTCCTCGGACATTGTCGCAAAAACGAAATCGGTATGGCCTTCAGGCAGGTAATCGAGGTGGCTTTGCGTGCCGTTAAGAAAGCCCTTTCCGAACACGCCACCCGAACCGATCGCGATCTTGGACTGGGTGATGTGATAGCCTGCTCCCAGCGGGTCGCTTTCGGGATCCAGAAAGATCAGGACGCGCTTGCGCTGGTAATCATGGAGTATAAAAAAATATGCGATTGGTGCGACCGCAGCGACGGCTGCTCCCGCGGCCACGAACAACCGCATGGGCAGGCCGGCGAGAAACATCACGGTCACCCCACCGGCAACGATCATCAATGCCGTTCCCAGATCAGGCTGGAGCATGACCAAGGCAGACGGCATTCCGATCAGCATTCCGGGGAGCCAGATTGCGTTCCAGCGACGGATTTCGCCAGCGGGCAAGACATCGAAGAACCGCGCCAGGGCCAGGACGATAAAGAGTTTCATCAACTCGGAAGGCTGCAAGCGAATAATGCCAAGATCAAGCCATCGCTGGCTACCGCCGCTTACCGCGCCAAGAAGCTCCACAAAAAGCAGCAACCCGAGAATGACCGCATAACCTGGCAGCGCAATTTCCTTCCATCGCCGTTCATCGACGCGCGATAGCGCCAGTGCCATGATCATGAAGACGACGAATTTTATTCCCTGCGATTCGGCCCATGGTTTGAAGCTGCCGCCCGCAGCCGAGTACAGGACGACGAGGCCAAAGCCGCCTATTGCCAGCACAATGAAGACGACGCGCCAGGGAAGCGATGCGAGGGGTTCGGGCAGGATCGACGGCTGGTTCAATCGCTCGTTGCTTCCGACGTATTGGCAGGGGGTGTTGCCGTTGAGGGTGCCGCGCTGCTTTCCGTCACCGCTTCAGGCGACGGAGCGGTGGGCGCCGCAGGGGTCGTCCAACTCGCCCGCTTTGCTGCCATCCGGGTCTTGATATCGCCTCCCCAAGCCACTTCTTGTGCCACCAGCGACGCCATTGCCTTTTCCGGATCGAACAGGAACGTCATTGCATCCCGGACCAGCGGGGCCGCAGCACTGGCACCGAAGCCGCCATGTTCGACAATGCAGCCCATCGCATAACGCGGCGCATCCGCAGGTGCAAAGGCGATGAAGAGCGAATGGTCGCGTTGCTTCCAGTCAAGGCTGGCGTTGGAGCGCACACCGCCCGCCCGTTCGGCCATAGTGATACGACGGACCTGGGCCGTGCCAGTCTTTCCCGCCATCAACACGCCCTCGACCGGCAGTTTGGCGATTGAGGCCGTTCCACGCCCGCTGTTGACGACCCCCGTCATGGCATCGCGAACAAATGCCAGATGTTCGGGATTGACGTCGAGCGGCGGGGCGGGAACCTGTTTCTGCGCCATCGTCAGGCGAGGGATGAGCTTCTTTCCGCTCGCAATCCGGGCCGTCATGATGGCCAGTTGCAGCGGATTGACCAGCATATAACCTTGCCCGATCGAACTGTTGATCGTGTCGAATGTTGACCATTTCTTCTTGTAGCGACGCTCAAGCCATTCGGGATCGGGCACAGTGCCGTAGCGCTGCGACGTGACGGGCAGTGCAAACTCGGCGCCGAGGCCAAGCTGGCGCGCCATCGTCGCAAGTGGGTTCATGCCCGCCTGCTTGGCCATCGCGTAAAAATATATGTCACAGCTCTTTATGATGGCCTCGTGAAGCGCGATCGGGCCATGGCCGCGCCGCTGCGAACAGTGAAACAGGGCGTTGCCGACACGATAGGCACCGGTGCAATTGACCGTCTGGTCGGGGTCGATACCCGCCGCCAGAAGGCCGAGCGACGTCATAGGCTTGCTGGTTGATCCGGGCGGGAAAAGGCCCTGCAGCGATTTGTTGATAAGCGGCAAGTGATCGTCCGAAGAAAACATGTTCCATTCGGTATGGCTGATCCCGTCGGAAAAGCTGTTGGGATCATAGCTTGGCATCGACGTCATGGCCAATATGTCGCCGCTTGAACAGTCAATGCAAACGAGCGAGGCAGATTGGTCTCCCATGCGGCGCGATGCATAGGTTTGCAGGCCGGCGTTGACGGTCAATCGCAGGGTGCTGCCCGGTGTGTCCTCCCGGGTTTCGAGGTCGCGGACCAGTTTGCCGCGCGCCGTTACCTCTGAGCGTTTGGCACCGGGCTTTCCACGCATCAGTTTTTCAAACACGCGTTCCAACCCTTCTTTTCCGATCTTGAAACCTGGCTGGATCAGCAGAGGGTTTTTTTCCTTTTCATAGTCCTTGGCCGAAGCGACGCCGACATAGCCGACCAGATGGCCGACGGCTGCGCCTTCGGGATAGTAACGTGCATAGGATTGGGCAGGCGCCACGCCCGGCATTTCATTGGCACGAATGCTCACCGCAGCGAAACGCTCTACATCAAGGTTCTCGGCGACCTGCACCGGCTGGAAACCGGCAGATTTTTCGATGTCTTCGCGAATACGGTCGATCTCGTCACTGGTCAGCGCAAGGAGCTGCTTCAACTGGCCCAGCACCCGGTCCTGATCCTGGATGCGGTCGGGGATCAGGTCGACACGAAAAGACGTCCGGTTGAGAGCCAGTGGCTTGCCCACACGATCGACGATCCAGCCGCGGCGGGGCGGCATCAGTGTAAGGCTGACGCGATTGCTTTCGGCGAGCAACGCATATTTCTCGTTTTGCGCCACAGAGAGCCACGCCATTCGCACTGCAAGCAGGCCACCCATTCCCCATTGCGCCGCGCCCAACACGAATGAACGCCGCGTAAAGCTGAATGTTTGCTGTGCTTCCGTGACCATGCGCTTGGGCTTCTTCATCAACTCAGCCGCCAATCATCCATCGCGGCACAGATTCGGGCCACCAGCGGAAAGGCGAGAACCGAAAGCAGCGCTTGCGGCGCAAGGAGAAGAGGATTGGTGGCGCCGCCTGTCGTATAGGAAATGAGCAATTGTCCCAGAAGGATGGCGACGATCAATCCGCCTGCGATGCCCCATTCCTGAACGAATTCACGCCATACCATACGCCTGTCTAGCAGATCGAGGCCGAGGAGGGAGAGCGTCCACAGCATCATTGCAGATCCAAGGGGCTGACCGCTGAATATATCATCGAAAAGGCCAAGCGGAAGCCCCATCCAGACCGGCCAAAGGTTGCGGTGAAGCATCCGCCAGGCGAGAAGGACCAGCAAGCCCCAAGGCGGCATGACTGGCGCGGTGGCAATGACGGGCAGCAGAGGCGTCATCGAACCGATCATTGTTGAAGCGATCGGCACGGCCTGTCGCTGCGTCCGCGATGGCGTGCGACCGATACGGGATTTCGGGTGGCGGGCCATTATTTTCCACCCTCCTGCGTGATTTGTAGAGGTGGTGGCGTGACGAACTCTGGCTCGACGACGGCAAAATCAAAGCCAGCCGGATCTGCTAAGGGCCGGGCAAGCGTGCCTTCGCGGTTATGTTTGATGCCGATCGCAACAGGGATTCCGGGTTGATAGACGCCACCGGTTCCAGACGTTACGAAGATATCGCCCACCTTGAACGGATTGGTTCCAGCCGCGAGCGGCCGCAAATCAATTCTTCCGTCACCCAGACCATAGGCAATGGCGGCAGTTCCATCGGGGACGCGGCGTACCGGCACAATATTGCCGCCATCAATGATCAGGAGGACTCGCGCTGATCGTTCGCCGACTTGCACGATTCGTCCGATCAGGCCTTCTGCTGTCCTGACAGGCTGACCGGTGACAACGCCATCGCGGCTTCCTGCTGCCAGAATGGCATATCTCCGGCTGCTGGCGCCAGTCGAACTGACAAGCCGGGCAGTGACGCTGCCTTTTGGCAAGCGCTCTATCAGTCCCAAAAGCCGCTTCAATCCGCGGTTCTCAAGCGCGTCGCTCTTGCCTTTGACCAGATCACGCCGGGCTGCCTCAAGCGCGCGTTTCATGTCGCGGTTATTGGAGGCTGCGTTGAAATAGGCGCTAACTTCGTCACCCGCCGAGCCAATCGCAGCTCCCACGCTCCGCGTGGCGGAAGACACGGGTGAGAAAATATCCGCAAAAAAACTCTGGAGCGCTGCATGCCCGGCCGGATCAAACCGCGCCGTAACGATCAGCAACAATCCGGCAAGCGACCCAACGATTGCGGCGACATAACTTGCAAACAGACCATATTGTGCTCGCCGCGAATAACCGGGGCGCCGGGGAGAGGGCGGCGCCATTGCAGCCTTGCCCTGTTCAGGCGGTCAGCAGCACGCCACGGAAGATCGGGTCTTCCAGCGCGCGGCCCGTGCCCAATGCAACGCAGGTCAGCGGATCGTCAGCCACTGTGACTGGCAGGCCGGTCTCGTCACGCAGGACTTCATCGATACCTTCGAGGAGCGCGCCGCCCCCCGTCAGAACAATGCCCTGATCGACGATATCTGCCGCCAGTTCGGGGGCAGTATTCTCAAGCGCTATCCTTACACCCTCGACAATCGTACCGACCGGTTCGGCCAGTGCTTCGGCAATCTGACCCTGGTTGATCGCGATTTCCTTGGGAACACCATTCACAAGATCGCGGCCCTTGATGTGGATCGTTTTGCCAACGCCGTCTGCGGGAGGCTTGGCGACGCCGACTTCCTTCTTGATGCGCTCAGCTGTCGCTTCGCCGATCAGCAAGTTGTGGTTGCGACGGACATAGGAAACGATGGCTTCGTCCATCTTGTCCCCGCCGACGCGCACCGACGTCGTATAGGCCAGTCCGCGCAACGACAGGACGGCGACTTCGGTCGTGCCGCCACCAATATCAACGACCATAGAGCCAACCGGCTCGGTAACCGGCATATCGGCACCGATAGCCGCGGCCATTGGCTCAAGGATGAGGTGAACCTGGCTCGCACCGGCATTCGATGCGGCGTCGCGAATGGCGCGCCGCTCGACCGACGTCGAACCCGATGGCACGCAGATGACGATTTCGGGCCAGCTTGGAAAGCGGCTCTGCCCATGCACCTTCTTGATGAAGTGCTTGATCATCGTCTCGGCAACTTCAATGTCTGCGATCACGCCATCGCGGAGCGGACGGATCGCTTCGATCGAACCGGGCGTCTTGCCCATCATCAGCTTTGCATCGAGGCCAACGGCCTTGGTCGTGCGCACGCCATTGATCGTTTCAATAGCAACGACCGACGGTTCGTTCAGGACGATGCCGCGTCCACGCACATAAACAATGGTGTTGGCGGTGCCAAGATCGATTGCCATGTCTTGCGACACCATTTTGAAAAAGCGGGAAAAAAA